>NZ_JBHVMF010000068.1:0-1106 GCF_042797055.1 Streptomyces sp. NPDC057854 | reverse complement strand
CGCTTGAAGCCGATGATCAGCGCGCCCAGCACGCCGCCGGCGACGCCCTGCGGGTTGAAGGCGCCCTCGATGATCGACGAGACCGCGGCCGGGACGGCGGTGACGTTGACGGCGATGACGACGAGGCAGGCGGCGATGTAGAGGCCGGCCATGGCGGGGACGAGCTTGCTGGTGACGGAGGCGATGGAGCGGATGCCGCCGAGGAGCACGATGCCGACGAGGGCGGCGATCAGGATGCCGAAGAACAGGGCGCCGGCCGAGGAGCCCATGATGCCGTTCTCGCCGCCGGTCACCGAGACGAGCTGGGCGTAGGACTGGTTGACCTGGAAGAGGTTGCCGCCGAAGAGACCGAAGAACAGCACGAAGAAGGAGGCCAGGACGGCGAGGACCTTGCCGAGCGTCTTGCCGTTCTTGCCGAAGCGGTCGGCCAGGCCCTTGGGCAGGTAGTGCATGGGTCCGCCGGAGACGGTGCCGTCGGCGTGCACCTCGCGGTACTTCACACCGAGGGTGACCTCGACGAACTTGGTCGCCATGCCGAGCAGACCGCACAGGATCATCCAGAACGTGGCGCCGGGACCGCCGATGGAGACGGCGACGGCGACACCGGCGATGTTGCCGAGGCCGACGGTGCCGGAGACGGCCGCGGTCAGCGCCTGGAAGTGGTTGACCTCGCCGGCCGACCCCTTCTCGTCGTACTTGCCGCGCACCACGTTCACGGCGAGGCGGAACTTGCGCAGCTGCACGAAGCCGAACCAGCCGGTGAAGACGAGACCGGCGACGACCAGCCAGGCCACGATGAGGGGGAGCTGCGTGCCGCCGACGGGGACGGAGTAGAAGACGACCTCGCCGAGCCAGGTGGCTATGGGCTCGAAGAAGCCGCTGACGGCCTTGTCGACGGACTGGGTGAACGAGTCGAGAGACACGGTGGGGACCTCGATGACGCAGGGCCGGCGCGCGGGAGGCTGCGGCGGCGGGGAGTGCGGTCTGGAGCGGACGCCGGTGTCCGGTCGGCGACCCGGGGATCGACGTCCGCGGACTCGGAGCGTGATCGCCTGGGGGTACGGGGCCGGTACGTGCCGGCCCTTCCGGAAGGCGGCGAGGGGTGG
>NZ_JBHVMF010000067.1:0-1130 GCF_042797055.1 Streptomyces sp. NPDC057854 | reverse complement strand
CTAGTGACCTGAGTCGGAGATTCGTCGTTAGTTGGGCATGAGTCGTCCGGGTCCGAAGATTCCGCCGTTGTCTGTCACTGATGCCCAGAGGGCGGTGCTGGAGGGCTGGTTACGCCGCCGGACGACGGCTCAGGCTCTGGCTCAGAGGTCGCGGATCGTGCTGGAGTGCGCCGAGGGCCACTCGATCATGGAAGTGTCCCGCCGGCTGCGGATCACTCCGGACACGGTCCGCACCTGGCGGCGCCGGTTCATCGAACGCGGCCTGGACGGTTTGTGCGACGACCCGAGGCCCGGCGTCCCCAGGAAGATCACCGATGCCGACGTCGAGCGGGTCATCGTCAAGACGCTCGAGGAGACACCGAAGAACGCCACCCACTGGTCGACCAGGTCGATGGCCGCGGCGACGGGCATGTCTCAGTCGACGGTCTCGCGGATCTGGCGGGCGTTCGCCCTGGCCCCGCACCGGTCGCAGACCTTCAAGCTGTCCACGGACCCGTTGTTCATCGACAAGGTCCGTGACGTCGTCGGCCTCTACCTCGACCCGCCGGAGAAGGCCCTCGTCCTCTGCGTGGACGAGAAGTCGCAGATCCAGGCCCTGGACCGGTCCCAGCCAGTCCTGCCGATGATGCCCGGGGTTCCCGAACGCCGCAGCCACGACTACGTCCGGGCCGGCACCACCACCCTCTTCGCCGCGCTCGAGGTCGCCACCGGCAAGGTCATCGGATCCCTCCACCGTCGCCACCGGGCGGCGGAGTTCAAGAAGTTCCTCACGAAGCTGGACAAGGAAGTCCCGGCTGATCTGCAGATTCATCTGATCCTGGACAACTACGCGACGCACAAGACGCCCGACATCAAGAAGTGGCTGCTGGCCCACCCTCGGTTCCACCTGCACTTCACGCCGACCAGCGCGTCCTGGCTGAACCTGGTGGAGCGGTGGTTCGCCGAGCTGACCCAGAAGAAGCTCAAGCGCGGCGTCCACCGCTCCGTCCAGGCCCTCGAACGCGACATCCGAGCCTGGCTCGCCGACTGGAACGAGCACCCCAGACCGTTCGTCTGGACGAAGACCGCCGACGAGATCCTCGACAAAGTCGCCGCCTACTGCCGACGAATCTCTGACTCAGATCACTAGG
>NZ_JBHVMF010000066.1:0-1207 GCF_042797055.1 Streptomyces sp. NPDC057854 | reverse complement strand
CAGCGTCGGGACCATGAGGAGCTGGGTCGGGATCATGATCGTCGCCATGATCGCGAGGAACCCGAAAGTGCGGCCCGGGAACTTGAGCCGCGCGAACCCGTACCCGGCGAGCGAGCAGAGCACGATGTGGGACGCGACGGCGACGACCGAGACGAGGACGGTGTTCGTCGTCCAGCGCAGCACGTCCGTCTCGGTGAAGAGCTTGACGTAGCCGTCGAGCGTGAGCTGCGAGGGCCAGAACCGCGGGGGGAACCGGTTGATCTCCGCCTCGGGCGTGAGCGACGTGAGGAACATCTGCACGAACGGCGTCGCGAACAGCGCCGCGACCGGAACGAGCAGCAGGTGCCACAGCCAGGAACGCCGCCGCCGGCGGCGCGGTGCGGGCGTCGCGGCGGCGGTCGGCGGGCCGTCCGGGGCGCCGGGTGGCAGCGCGTGCGGTCCGCCGGGCAGCGCGACGGGGGCAGCGGGTCCGGGAACGGTCGTCGGCATCAGAGTCCACCAACCTTCGTGCGGCGGGAGTAGAGCGTCACGGCGATGGTGATGAGCAGGGTCACGGCGAACAGCCCGTACGCCACGGCCGAGGCGTACCCGAACTCGAGCTCCTTGAACGCCGCCTTCCACAGGTAGTACACGACCGTCTCCGTCGACCCGAGCGGGCCGCCGCGCGTCGTCGTGTAGACGAGGTCGAAGAGCTGGATCGCCTGGATCGTCTGCCAGATGGCGACGAACACCGTGACCGGTGCGAGCTGGGGGAACGTCACGTGCCAGAACGACTGCCACCGGTTCGCCCCGTCCACGCGGGCGGCCTCCGCGAGCTCGACCGGGATGTCCTGGAGCGCGGCGAGGTAGATGACGGTCGTGAACGCGGCCTGCCCCCACAACGACATGATCGTGATGACGACCATCGCCTGGGACGGGTCCTCGAGCCAGCCCTGCTGCGGGAGGCCGAGGACGCGGAGCACGTTGTTCACGAACCCGAACTGCGGGTTGAACAGGTAGGTGGTGAGGATGCCGGTGGCTGCCGCGGAGACCACGAACGGCAGGAACACGAGGGTGCGGTAGATCCCCACCAGGACGAGCCGGCGGTTGAGCGCGACCGCGAGGCCGAGCCCGAGGAAGAGCGAGGCCGGGACGAACAGCGCGGTGTACAGGAGCGTGTGCCCCACCGCGGCGCCCAGCTCGGCGTCGGTCAGCATGCGCCGGTAGC
>NZ_JBHVMF010000065.1:0-1224 GCF_042797055.1 Streptomyces sp. NPDC057854 | reverse complement strand
CTTCAGAACTAACACAGTGGACGCGAGCAACTGAGGACAAGCCCTCGGCCTATTAGTACCGGTCAGCTCCACCCATTACTGGGCTTCCACATCCGGCCTATCAACCCAGTCGTCTACTGGGAGCCTTACCCTCTCAAGGAGGTGGGAATACTCATCTCGAAGCAGGCTTCCCGCTTAGATGCTTTCAGCGGTTATCCCTCCCGAACGTAGCCAACCAGCCATGCCCTTGGCAGGACAACTGGCACACCAGAGGTTCGTCCGTCCCGGTCCTCTCGTACTAGGGACAGCCCTTCTCAATATTCCTACGCGCACAGCGGATAGGGACCGAACTGTCTCACGACGTTCTAAACCCAGCTCGCGTACCGCTTTAATGGGCGAACAGCCCAACCCTTGGGACCGACTCCAGCCCCAGGATGCGACGAGCCGACATCGAGGTGCCAAACCATCCCGTCGATATGGACTCTTGGGGAAGATCAGCCTGTTATCCCCGGGGTACCTTTTATCCGTTGAGCGACGGCGCTTCCACAAGCCACCGCCGGATCACTAGTCCCGACTTTCGTCCCTGCTCGACCCGTCGGTCTCACAGTCAAGCTCCCTTGTGCACTTACACTCAACACCTGATTGCCAACCAGGCTGAGGGAACCTTTGGGCGCCTCCGTTACCCTTTGGGAGGCAACCGCCCCAGTTAAACTACCCATCAGACACTGTCCCTGATCCGGATCACGGACCGAGGTTAGACATCCAGCACGACCAGAGTGGTATTTCAACGACGACTCCACAACCACTGGCGTGGCCGCTTCACAGTCTCCCACCTATCCTACACAAGCCGAACCGAACACCAATATCAAACTGTAGTAAAGGTCCCGGGGTCTTTCCGTCCTGCTGCGCGAAACGAGCATCTTTACTCGTAGTGCAATTTCACCGGGCCTATGGTTGAGACAGTCGAGAAGTCGTTACGCCATTCGTGCAGGTCGGAACTTACCCGACAAGGAATTTCGCTACCTTAGGATGGTTATAGTTACCACCGCCGTTTACTGGCGCTTAAGTTCTCAGCTTCGCAACCCCGAAAGGTCACTAACCGGTCCCCTTAACGTTCCAGCACCGGGCAGGCGTCAGTCCGTATACATCGCCTTACGGCTTCGCACGGACCTGTGTTTTTAGTAAACAGTCGCTTCTCGCTGGTCTCTGCGGCCACCCCCAGCTCAGAGTGCAAGACTCATCACC
>NZ_JBHVMF010000064.1:0-1287 GCF_042797055.1 Streptomyces sp. NPDC057854 | reverse complement strand
ATCATCACCTGGCTGCGCACGTCCTAAGAGAGTTCCAGCCACTCGCACGGCTCACCAGCAGCCGCCGCGACTTGCCGCGTGACCTGCTCCATCCACTCCTTGGCCCAAGGCAAATCCGCGTCGAAGGTGACGTGCCAGCCGATCTCCTCGCCGCAGTAGGAGACGTCGACGCCCTCGGTTCGAACGCGGAAGTCACCCCCACCACCAATCGGCTCGCAGTCCCAGCCCGTGGGCTGCAGGACATCTGCCATCCGGTCGCGTTGGAACGCGGGCCAGCCATGATCGGCACTCGTTCGGATTAGGAATTCACGCACGGCCGAATCATGGCAGACCGATTGGGAGACACACCCTAGGGGCGTCCATGCGACGGTGCAGGTCAGAGGCGAGTTCCGGCATTGTCGGTCGAGGGCATGGAAGCCAGCCATCCAGGCCCACCGCTACCGCCACCCGAAGGGCCCCACCCGCGAGATTCCGCGGCTGCGGGGCCCTTCGTCGTACCGCGCGAGGCTCGACGAGCATTCTGGCGACGGGCTCGTTCGACACCGCAATCGGAGTGACCCCTGGAGCTCCCGGGAGGGCCGGGGTCAGGATCCTCCGGTGAAGAGGTGATCCAGGTGCTGGTCTATGGCTGCCATTGCGGCTTGGGGCTCGATCACCTCGAGCTCGAGCAGCGGAGTGAACCCGGTTAGCGCCAGGATGAGATCCGTCTCGACGTCCGGGTCGCGGTCCCGCGCGATCTGCCCATGAGCGATCGCCTCGCGGACGAGCTGCGCGACCAGCGTGCGACCGTCCCGCAGCCCGAGGCTCGCCTGCTTGCGCAGCGTCGGGTCGTGCAGCGCCTCGAGGACATAGGCGGCACTCATGCGGCTCGACGCCCGCGCGTCGGGACCCAGGGGGAGCATCTCGACAAGCACCAGCCGGAGTACGTCCCGCGGGTGCCGGGGCTGGTCGAGCGCGGCGAGCTCTCGCGCGACCCGGTCGGCGGTCTGCTCGGCGGCGAACTCCATCGCGAAGATCAACAGCTCGGTCCGTGATGCGAAGTAGTGCTGCACGTGCCCCAGCGAGACTCCGGCTTCGCTCGCGACCTCGCGCATCGTGGCCTTCGTCCAGCCCTGCTGGTCGACGACCCGCCACAGCGCACGCGCGATCGCCGCGCGACGCTCCTGGTGGTCCACCAGCTTCGGCACTCAGGACTCCCCTCGTTGACGATACGCGTGACACAATACAGTCGTATGGTCAACGACGGAACGGAGGAGCGATGACCGACCCGCACCCACCCCCGGCTGT
>NZ_JBHVMF010000063.1:0-1337 GCF_042797055.1 Streptomyces sp. NPDC057854 | reverse complement strand
GACGGGCACCGTGGACCTGCCGCGGTCGGTAGGGTTTTCCCTCTCGGACGACGGACGGAGCAGGACCCATGACGAGCGCGGCCCTCGGAGCCGGCCACGACCGCGGCGCTCCCCGTCGTCCCGCGAGCCCCGACCCCGGGCGCGGGTACGCGAAGGGCCGCGCCAAGCGCGAGGAGATCCTCCAGGCCGCCGTCGTGCTCTTCGGTGAGGTCGGCTTCCACGCCGCCTCGCTGCGCGAGCTGGCGTCGCGAGTGGGCATGTCCCACCCCGGCCTCCTCCACCACTTCCCGACGAAGGTCGCGCTCCTCGAGGCGGTGCTCGACTACCGCGACACCGTCGACGTGGCGGACCTGGACGAGGACCTCGCGCGCGGGACCGACTACTTCGACGCCCTCGTGCGCCTGGTCGAGCGCAACGCCCTCCGGCGGCACATCGTCGAGCTGTTCACGGCGCTCGCGGCGGAGGCGACGTCCCCGGACCACCCGGCGCACGAGTACTTCGTCCGGCGGTACGAGTGGGCGGTCGCTCGGGCGGTCGAGCAGCTCTCCCGCCGGGCGCGCGCGGGCGGCCTGCGGGCCGGGGTGGACCCGCACGCGGCGGCGCGACAGATCGTCGCGCTCATGGACGGGCTCCAGGTCCAGTGGCTGCTGTCGCTCGAGCGGCCGCGCCCCGAGCGCGTCGACATGGCGGCCGACCTGCGTGCCTATCTCGACCTCATCCTCGCCGAGGAGGTCCCCGCGCGCTGAGCGCGAGGACCTCCCGCCGTCCTCAGCCGAGCAGGTCGCCGGGGAGCGGGTCGGCCCCGGCGGCCAGGCACAGCCCCGTGCGGTCGCCGTCACGCCACGACGCCTCCGTCGGCGACCACACGACGAGTTCGACGCCCTCGGGCGCGTCGGCGCCCAGCACGTCGGGCGTGCACACGCGCGCGACGCGGCGGTCGACGGCCTGCTGACCGGGCCACACCTCGTCCGCGCCCAGGTCGGTCCTGGCGACGACCTGCGCCCGGTGCTCGTCGGCGCAGGGCACGGCCCGCACCTGCGACACCTCGCCGTCCGGCGGCAGCTCGTCGAGGCAGGTCCCCAGCACGAGCTGGACCGCGTTGACCGTCTGCGGGGCGTCGACGTCGCCCGCGAGCGGCGTGCGCGCCTGCTCGCCCTGCCACCAGACGAGCGCGCCCGCGGTCCACGCGACCGTGACGACGGCGCCCACCACCATGCCGGCGACCGCGAGCCCTCGACCGCGCGCGCCCCGGGACCGCACGCGGGAGAGCCCCGCGGCACCGAGCCCGATCCCGACGGGCCCGAGCACCACGCCCGCGGGCACGCTCGCCACGGCGA
>NZ_JBHVMF010000062.1:0-1358 GCF_042797055.1 Streptomyces sp. NPDC057854 | reverse complement strand
CCCGTGGAGGAGCGCCTGGTGTCCGTCGAGGTGGTGGTGCCGTCCGGGGTGTTCTGGTCGGGCCCGGCACGCAGCGTCACGGTCCCGTCGGTGTCCGGCACCCTCGGGATCCTCGCGCGGCACCAGCCCGTCGCGGCGACCTTGAAGGCCGGGCGCGTGCGGCTGCGCACGCCCGACCGCCCGACGGCGGAGCTGCGCATCGGCGGCGGCTTCGTCGTGGTCGACGACGACGAGGTGACGATCCTCGCCGACGACGCGACCTGGGTGCAGGCCCGCTAGTCCCTACGCGGGGTCGGGCACCGGACCGAGCTGCACGACGACGATCCGGTGCCCGTCAGGGTCGTGGACGTGCGCGAACCGGTCCCCGGACTCGGCGTCGGCGTCGGGGCCGACGAACGGCTCGACCCCCACGCCGGCCAGCCGGGCGAGGGTCGCATCGAGGTCGTCGACGTAGAGCACGAGGTTCGGCAGACCGTGGCGCACGAGGGGCGCACCGCCCGCGGGGAGCGGGACGAGCCACAGCCCGGGCTCGTCGACCCGACCCGGTCCGACGTGCAGCAGCGGGAAGCCGTCCGTCTCGCCGCGGAACAGCGTCCCGAACCCGAACCCGCCCGCCCAGAACGCGGCGCTCGCGTCGAGGTCGTGGCACAGCAGGACGGTGCGGCCGATCGTCGTCGTCATGCGGCGAGCCTAGGCCGTGCCGCCGGCGTCCCCCCGCCCGACGCCTGGCCTCCCGGGCGCGCGTGCGCCGTCGGGCATACCGTGGACGCATGGCGACCGACGGCGGCATCCGCAGGACGATCAGCGACCTCGTGGCGCAGGAGCGCGAGCTCCGCGAACAGTTCGCGCAGGGGGAGATCACCGGGGGCCGGGAGCACGAGCGGCTCCGCGCGATCGAGGTCGAGCTCGACCAGTGCTGGGACCTGCTGCGCCAGCGCGACGCGGCCCGCGAGTTCGGGAGCGACCCGGATGCCGCGACCGTGCGCGACCCCGGTACCGTGGAGGGGTACCTGGACTGACCCGCACCGAAGGAGCCCTTGTGAGCACGCAGGACACGCAGCAGATCCCCACCGGCACCGAGGGGCGCGACGTCGCGGACCGCGCGGGCGCGGTCGCCCGGTTCGTCGTCGCCTTCGCGCTGTTCGTGGGCGGGCTCGTGCTCATGGGCTCGGGCATGTCGGGCGTGGACGGCGGCGTGTGGCTCTTCGTCGGCGGCCTCGCCGCCTCGACGCTCGCGTTCGCGCTCCCGATGTCGGGCGCCGCGGAGCGCTGACCCACCCGCCGAGGTAGTACTCCGGTCACGCGAGGTAGTACCGGGGTCAGGACCCCGGTACTACCTCGCGGACTGTGGCACTACC
>NZ_JBHVMF010000061.1:0-1494 GCF_042797055.1 Streptomyces sp. NPDC057854 | reverse complement strand
TTCCACGACTCGGCGATGACCGTCGCTGTCCCATCGTCCACGGAGAGCGCCCCGTGCCAGGTCTGCACGAGCTCGCTGCCCGCGGGCACGCGCCACGAGGTGGACCACGTCGAGACGGGCTCGCCATCGAACTCCACCCGCACCTGACCCTGGTAGCCACCCGGCCACCGGTACTGAATCTCCAGCTCGGCCGAGCATCCGTCCGTGCGGCTCGCGAAGACCGATGCCTCGTGCGACGTCTCGGCGATGCCGTCCGGACCGGAGATCAGGCGCTCGCCCCAGGGGGACGGAGAGGCCGGCTCGAAGCCCTGGACGAGGTCCAGGTCCTCCACGCCACCGCTGTTGCCGCTCCACGACCAGCCGAACCAGCCGAGGCCGAGGCGCCGCGTCTCGGCGAGGATCGTGTCCTCGTCGACGTCGTTGCCGTAGTGCGCCGGGCCGAACTCGCCGACGATCAGCGGCAGGCCGGCGTCGACGAAGTGCTCCAGGTAGTCCGTGACCACCGCCCCGTCGCCGTACACCTCGTACATGTGGACGGAGAACACGACGTTCGCGTCGGGGTCGGCGCCGAACACCTGCTGCGCCTGGGAGTACATCGTCCGTGACCAGTCCTGGCCCCAGTTCGGGGCGTCGACGACGATCGTGTGCTCGTACCCGATGTCGCGCAGGCGCTGGATCGCGGCCGACGTCTGCGCCGCCCACTCGTCCGCGACCGGACCGTTGCCGATCGGCTCGTTGCCGATGTTGACGAGGACCTTGTCCTCCGTCCCGGCGAGCGTCGGGTAGAGGTCCTCCCAGTAGTCCACGGCGCGGTCGAGCGACACCGCGGCGGGCGCGTACTCGTCGCCGTACCCCGTCGTGTCGTGCACCTCCAGCGCGCAGACGAGCCGGTTCACGTCGCACTCGCGGACGACCCGCGCGACGTCCTGCGGGTCGTTGCGCGTCCACTGGTCGCCGCTGGACAGGACGACGCGCACCGCGTTGGCGCCCGTGCCCTTGATGTCCTCGAACGACTGGAGCTCGTGGGTGTACCAGGTGTGGGCGTGGTTGACCCCACGGAGGACGAGGTCGCTCCCGTCCGCCTCGACGAGCCGGCCGTCGACGACGTGCAGGCCGTCCGTGGTCGCCTCGTCCGCCGCCGCCGAAGAGGCGAGCGCGAGCGCCGCCGACCCGGCGAGGCCGAGCGCGGCGACGCACGCCGCGACGGACGTCGCACGGGTGCGCACCCTTCGTGTGCTGTTCTCGATCATCGAGCTCCTTCGTCCTGCGCTCGCTCGCGAGCGCGCTCACCATCCCTCGTCGGATGGATTGTTCTGTGAACCGCTTCATGCGCGTGATCGCGCTGCGGAGGTCGGCTCAACGGTCGGGAGAGGAGCCGCGCACGACGCACGAGGCGCTGTTCTCCCAGCCCCAGCCGTCCCCGTCCGGGTCCGACGACGCGCTCGCGCAGTAGGGATACCCGTTCGGCGCCGTGCTCCAGCCCCCGTCGCCGCC
>NZ_JBHVMF010000060.1:0-1519 GCF_042797055.1 Streptomyces sp. NPDC057854 | reverse complement strand
GCCCGGGACGTTGCGCGGGTCGTGCCCGTGGGAGTCCTTCTGCGCGATCGTCCCGTCCAGGTTCTTGATCGCGAGCTCGGCCCCCTCACGTTCGGCGGCCGCGCGCCCGGCCGCGACCGCGTCGTCCTTCGTCGCGTGGTTCGACAGCGGCTCACGCTCGCCCTGACGGCGAACGTTCCACTGGTCGTCCTGGTGATAGAGCTCGATCGTCACTGCCACGGGATACCCCACTCCGTCGGTGGTCAGACCACCGTGGAACGACCCCGCGGTTCTCGCACGTTCCCACATCCGGGCAAACCTCGACGGGTTGCAGGTGCGACTCAGCGACACGGCGCAGCGGCGCGGCGACAAACAGGCCTCGACGCCTACTCTTCCTTCGCATGAGTCCTGCCTCCGAGCCGTCACGAACAATGGCAGACCTGTATCTCCGGATCGGCGAGTGGGACCTGAACCCGGGCCTGCGTGAAGCGATCGCCGCGATTGGCCGGGCATGGGCGCCGCCGCCCTCTCAGCAGCTCTCGCCGATCGTCGATGCGCTCAACGCGATGATGGGCCACCTCCGGCGACAGCTCGTCGGACAGTTCGACGTCGCGCGCTTGCTCGCGCGCTCTCTGCCCCCCAACCTGCGCGCGCTTGGATCTGACCTCCCGCTCGTGTCAGCCATCGAAATGGGCCGGGACGAAGGAATCAGCCTGTACGGCGTGCCACGGATTGCTGTCGCTCGCCGCTTCCTGAGGGCGCCAGACGCACCGGCGCGTCGACGCATCCTGGGCGACGCGGCGACTCTCATCCTGGACGACTGTGGCAGCGCGCTCGACGCCGTAACAGCTCGCGGGCTCGAGTTCACCGTGGTGATGCTCCGCGATGCGATCGGTGCGGCGCGCACCGGGCACCTGATCGCAGCACAGGCCGCTGCGACGGCGGCGCTCGACGGAGCCACCCGACTCGTCCTCGACGACAAGACGATCCGCGAGGCGGTCACCCGTACCGGCCGGGAGAAGAACCGGGACCAGAGCGTCCTTGACGGCTTCCGCGTGAGCGAGCCTCTCGCACTCATACCGGTCTACGGCTCCCACGCGAACTACCGACACTGGGAGGACCCCGTGCCGTGGGCCTACTCCCGGCACGCGACCACCCACTCGGCCGCGGGCCGCCAGTTCAGCAAGCGCAACGCTGTACAGGCCGTCCTCGTCGCGACCGGCTTCCTCCTGTGGGTCGACGACGCTTCGGCGGGGCGCGTCGGATGAACCCCGTGTCACACCGCTGAAGCTACGGCTGCGCGGCGCCTCTTTGACGGAGGGATCGGACGAGCTCGACCGTTGCGAGGTACCACCAGAAGATCCAGTCGAGGTAGGCATCGTCGTAGTCGGGCTGCTGGTCTGCACGCTGGTGCCGGATCGCGAACTTGTTCGCAATCGTGAAGAGAGCACCCTCGTCCTTGCTCAGCAGCTTTTCCTCGAGCAGGTTGCGTTCGATCTCGAGGACACCCGCAAGCGTCACGACCGCGGACTTCTTCTCC
>NZ_JBHVMF010000059.1:0-2086 GCF_042797055.1 Streptomyces sp. NPDC057854 | reverse complement strand
GAAGAAGCGCCGGCTAACTACGTGCCAGCAGCCGCGGTAATACGTAGGGCGCAAGCGTTGTCCGGAATTATTGGGCGTAAAGAGCTCGTAGGCGGCTTGTCACGTCGGGTGTGAAAGCCCGGGGCTTAACCCCGGGTCTGCATCCGATACGGGCAGGCTAGAGTGTGGTAGGGGAGATCGGAATTCCTGGTGTAGCGGTGAAATGCGCAGATATCAGGAGGAACACCGGTGGCGAAGGCGGATCTCTGGGCCATTACTGACGCTGAGGAGCGAAAGCGTGGGGAGCGAACAGGATTAGATACCCTGGTAGTCCACGCCGTAAACGTTGGGAACTAGGTGTTGGCGACATTCCACGTCGTCGGTGCCGCAGCTAACGCATTAAGTTCCCCGCCTGGGGAGTACGGCCGCAAGGCTAAAACTCAAAGGAATTGACGGGGGCCCGCACAAGCAGCGGAGCATGTGGCTTAATTCGACGCAACGCGAAGAACCTTACCAAGGCTTGACATATACCGGAAACATCCAGAGATGGGTGCCCCCTTGTGGTCGGTATACAGGTGGTGCATGGCTGTCGTCAGCTCGTGTCGTGAGATGTTGGGTTAAGTCCCGCAACGAGCGCAACCCTTGTCCTGTGTTGCCAGCATGCCCTTCGGGGTGATGGGGACTCACAGGAGACCGCCGGGGTCAACTCGGAGGAAGGTGGGGACGACGTCAAGTCATCATGCCCCTTATGTCTTGGGCTGCACACGTGCTACAATGGCCGGTACAAAGAGCTGCGATGCCGCGAGGCGGAGCGAATCTCAAAAAGCCGGTCTCAGTTCGGATTGGGGTCTGCAACTCGACCCCATGAAGTCGGAGTTGCTAGTAATCGCAGATCAGCATTGCTGCGGTGAATACGTTCCCGGGCCTTGTACACACCGCCCGTCACGTCACGAAAGTCGGTAACACCCGAAGCCGGTGGCCCAACCCCTTGTGGGAGGGAGCTGTCGAAGGTGGGACCAGCGATTGGGACGAAGTCGTAACAAGGTAGCCGTACCGGAAGGTGCGGCTGGATCACCTCCTTTCTAAGGAGCACAGCACCGATTGCAGGCAAACGTTCTGCACGGTCAGCTCATGGGTGGAACGTTGATTAGTTGGCGTGATTCTTCAGAGTCTCCTGTAAGTACTGCTTCGGCGTGGAACACGGGACGAACCGAGAAGGTCACGCTTGGCACGTTGTTGGGTATCTGAGGGTACGGCCGCAAGGTCTGTATCTTCGCGATGCCGGCCCCAGTGAACCTGGTCTTAGTGATCAGGGTGATGGGTGGCTGGTCGTTGCTTGAGAACTACACAGTGGACGCGAGCATCTGTGGCCAAGTTTTTAAGGGCGCACGGTGGATGCCTTGGCACCAGGAACCGATGAAGGACGTGGGAGGCCGCGATAGTCCCCGGGGAGTCGTCAACCAGGCTTTGATCCGGGGGTTTCCGAATGGGGAAACCCGGCAGTCGTCATGGGCTGTCACCCACTGCTGAACACATAGGCAGTGTGGAGGGAACGAGGGGAAGTGAAACATCTCAGTACCCTCAGGAAGAGAAAACAACCGTGATTCCGGGAGTAGTGGCGAGCGAAACCGGATGAGGCCAAACCGTATGCGTGTGATACCCGGCAGGGGTTGCGCATGCGGGGTTGTGGGATCTCTCTTCTGTCGTCTGCCGGCGACAGGACGAGTCAGAAACCGTTGATGTAGTCGAAGGACATGCGAAAGGTCCGGCGTAGAGGGTAAGACCCCCGTAGACGAAACGTCAGCGGCTCGTTTGAGAGACACCCAAGTAGCACGGGGCCCGAGAAATCCCGTGTGAATCTGGCGGGACCACCCGCTAAGCCTAAATATTCCCTGGTGACCGATAGCGGATAGTACCGTGAGGGAATGGTGAAAAGTACCGCGGGAGCGGAGTGAAATAGTACCTGAAACCGTGTGCCTACAAGCCGTGGGAGCGTCGGAACCCTTCGGGGTTCTCGTGACTGCGTGCCTTTTGAAGAATGAGCCTGCGAGTTTGCGGTGTGTTGCGAGGTTAACCCGTGTGGGGAAGCCGTAGCGAAAGCGAGTCC
>NZ_JBHVMF010000057.1:0-2133 GCF_042797055.1 Streptomyces sp. NPDC057854 | reverse complement strand
GGCGAGGGCGCGCGCGAGCGCCATGCGCTGGCGCTGCCCGCCGGAGAGCTGCGACGGCAGGCGGTGCGCGAAGCTCTCGAGGTGCACGAGCCGCAGCAGCTCGTCGACGCGCTCGGCGATCTCGGCCTTTGGCGTGCGCCGGATCTCGAGCCCGAACGCGACGTTCCGCGCGACGCTCAGGTGCTTGAACGCCGCGTAGTGCTGGAAGACGAAGCCCACGTTGCGGCGTCGGGCCGGCAGGTTCGTGGCGTCGCGGCCCTCGATCTCGATCTCGCCGGAGTCGGGCACCTCGAGCCCCGCGACGACGCGCAGGAGCGTCGACTTGCCCCCGCCGCTCGGGCCCAGCAGAGCGGTGAGGCGCCCGGTGGGGACGGACACGGAGACGTCGTCGAGCGCGACGAAGTCGCCGAAGGACTTGCGGACGTTGCGGATCTCGATGCTCATGCGTCGGCCTCCGTGGGGGCGGCGGTTCGGGGGGCGGGGCGGCGGGTGCGGGGGCCGGCGGCGTCGTCGGAACGGAGGAAGGTCACCGCGACGATGCACGCGACGGACACGGACGCGAGGAGGAACGCGACCGCGTAGGCCGTGCCCTGCTCGAAGTCCTGGTAGCGCTGCTCGACGAGGAGCGTGGACGTCTGGGTGCGGCCCTCGAAGTTGCCGGACACCACCTTGACGGCGCCGAACTCGCCGAGCGCCCGGGCGAGCGTGAGCACGACGCCGTAGACGACCGCCCACTTGATCGCGGGCAGGGTGATGCGCCGGAAGGTCTGGAACCAGCTCGCGCCGAGGCTCGTCGCGGCGAGCTCCTCGTCGGTGCCGAGCTCGGTGAGCACGGGCACGACCTCGCGGATCACGAGCGGGAGGCACACGAACGCCGTCGCGAGCACGATGCCGGGCGGCGCGAAGATCACCTGGAGCCCGGCGTCCTCGAGCGCTCCGCCGAACCAGCCGTTCTTGCCGTACACCAGCACGAGCGAGAGCCCGACGACGATGGGCGAGACCGAGAGCGGGAGGTCGAGCAGGGCGTTGAGGAGGGCCTTGCCCGGGAAGTCGTAGCGGACGATGAGCATCGAGATCCCGACGCCGAAGACCGTGTTGATCAGCACGACCTGCACCGCGACGGCGGCGGTGAGCTGGAGGGCGAAGACGACGGACGGGTCGGCGAGCGCGCGCTGGAACGTCTCGAGGCCGTCCGCGAAAGCACCCCGCACGACGAGCGAGACCGGCCACCCGACGAGCAGCACCAGGTAGACGACCACGACGGTGCGGAGCGTGCGCCGCACCCAGGGGGAGCTATCCACGGCGGGCCACCCTTCGCTGGAGGAGCTGGATCGTCGCGATGACGACGAGGGACACGAGCAGGAGCACCGACGCGACGGCCGCCGCCTGCTCGGGCTGGCCGTTCTCCAGGTAGCTGAGGATGCGGACGGAGCCGACCTCGGTGCGCATCGGCAGGTTCCCGGAGAGCAGGACGAGCGCGCCGTACTCGCTGATCGCGCGGGCGAACGACAGCGCCGCGCCCGCGGTGATCGCCGGGGCGAGCGCGGGCAGGATCACGCGACGGAAGGTCGTGAGCCGCGTGGCGCCGAGCGACGCCGCCGCCTCCTCGACGTCGCGGTCGAGCTCGGCGAGCACGGGCTGCACGCTGCGCACCACGAAGGGCAGGGTGACGAAGAGGAACGCGAGGAAGACGGCGGCGCGCGTGTTCGCGACGTCGATCCCGAGCGGTCCCGACGGCCCGTACAGCGCGAGCAGCACGAGTCCGGCGACGATCGTCGGGAGCGCGAACGGGATGTCGATGAGCACCTCGAGGAGCCGCTTCCCGGGGAACCGGTCGCGCACGAGGACCCAGGCGATGAGGGTGCCCATGACGACGTTGACGGCCGTCACGGCGAGCGCCTGCGTGACCGTGAGGGTCAGCGCCGCGGCGGTCTGCGGCTGCGTCACCGCAGCGACGAAGGCGGGCCAGCCGCCGACGGACGTCTCGACGAGCACGGCGATCAGCGGTATGAGCGCGAGCGCCGAGAACCACACGAGCGCGACCCCGAGCCCGAGGCCCGAGGCCGCGGTCAGGCGGTAGGGGCCGTTGGGCGTCCGACGTGCCCGGCGGACCCGGCGCGGCCGGGACGCGGC
>NZ_JBHVMF010000056.1:0-2173 GCF_042797055.1 Streptomyces sp. NPDC057854 | reverse complement strand
GCCGTCGTACGTCGGAGCAGGTGGTCCAGAAGATCACGGCGCTGTCCGCCGACGGGCGGACCCGGATCGTCGACCAGCCGCCCGTCACGCAGCACGTGGACACGGCGAGCCTGGACGAGCTCACGACCCTGTTCGAGGCGTACCGCGAGCCGCTGCGCGCGGACGCGCGCCTGCTGCTGAGCCAGTTCACGGTCGTCGACTTCGTGCTGCGCGTGGTGGGGGTCGGCAGCGTGGGCACCCGCTGCTACATCGTGCTGCTCGAGGGGCCCGCGGGGGAACCGCTCGTGCTCCAGGTGAAGGAGGCGACGAGGTCCGTGCTGGCGACCTACGGCGGGATGGTCGACGCGCTGCCCTCGGGTCTGGTGCCGGCAGGGAGCGTGCCCGCCCAGGGGCGACGCGTCGTCGCCGCCCAGCGGATCCTCCAGGCGCAGTCGGACCCGTTCCTCGGCTGGACCACGGTCGAGGCGCCGGGTCGCACGGGGCGGCCCCGCGTCGACTTCTTCTGGCGGCAGTTCCGCGACATGAAGGGGTCGGTCGAGCTCGACCGGCTCTCCGCCGCGCAGTTCGTCCGGTACGGCGAGCTCTGCGGGCGCGTGCTCGCCCGCGCGCACAGCCAGTCGCCCGGCACCCGCGTGGCCCACGGGTACCTCGGCCGCTCCGACGCGTTCGACGACGCGATCGCGCGCTGGTCGTGCGCGTACGCGGACGTCGTCGAGCAGGACTTCGCCGCGCTCGAGGCGGCCGTCGCGAGCGGGCGGCTGCCCGCGGAACGGGGCACCTGAGACGACGCGCCCGACCGTAGGCTGAGCGCCATGACGGACGACGCCGGGCTGCCCGGTCCCGAGACGCCCGCGCCCACCGACCCGCCGCGCGGGACGGCGCGCGTCGCGGTCGAGTACTGCACGCAGTGCCGGTGGCTCCTGCGTGCCGCGTGGGTCGCCCAGGAGCTGCTCCAGACGTTCCGCACCCGTCTCGGCGAGGTCGCGCTGGTGCCGGGGACGGACGGCGTCTTCCGCGTCACGCTCGACGCCGGAGACGGTCCCGTGCTGCTGTGGGACCGCAAGGCCGACGGCGGGTTCCCCGAGATCCCCGACCTCAAGCGGCGCGTGCGCGACGCCGTCGCACCGGACCTCGCGCTCGGGCACACCGACCGGGCCGCCGCCCGGTCCGCCGGCGTGGGCGAGGCCGCGCCCGTGGAGTGACGCTCCGGGCGGCTCAGGTGCTGAGAGGCGGTTCGACGAGGTCCCACGGCATGCCGTGCAGGTCCTCGAACACCGCGACCGTGCCGTAGGGCTCGTGCCGCGGCTCCTCGCGGAACACCACGCCGTGCGCGAGCATGCGTGCGTGCTGGACGGCGAAGTCGTCCGTCTCGAGGAACAGCGCGACGTCACCGTCGGCCTGCCGTCCCAGGACGTCTCCCGTCGTGGGGACGAGGACGAGGCCGGTGCCACCGTCGTCCGGCCCGACGACGACGCGCCGCCACGACCCGCCGACCACCTCGTCCTGGCGGACGGCGAACCCGATGGCGTCGACGAAGAACGCGATCGCCTCGTCGAGGTCGCGGACGAGGAAGGTGACGTCGGAGATGCGCAGCATCCCGGCAGGCTAGACCACAGGGCCCGGAGGGCGCGGCGTGCGCTCAGCCCTTCTTGGTGCGGGCCGCGGCGAGCCGCTCCTCCTCGGCGCGGACCTTCTTCTGCACCTCGCGCTCGGTCGCGAGCCACGCGGGCGGGTCCTGGCGCAGCGCGTCGATCTCCTCCGTCGTCAGCGGCTCGGTGAGCCCGCCGCGCGTGAGGCCGGAGATGGAGACGCCCAGGCGCCCCGCGACGACGGGTCGCGGGTGGGGGCCGTTGCGGCGCAGGTCCGCGAGCCACTCCGGCGGGTTCTTCTCGAGCTCCTCGAGCTGGGCCCGCGTGATCGTGCCCTCCTGGAACTCCGGCGGCGTGGCGGGCAGGTACACCCCGAGCTTCTTCGCCGCGGTGGCGGGCTTCATGGTCTGCGCGGACTGCTTGGGGGTCATGGGCTCCAGGGTAGTCGGCCGGTCGGGTGTCGGCGGCGCGCCTAGGCTGGTCGGGTGGACGACGACGCGGGCACGGCCCCCGAGGTGACGAACGGCGAGACCCCCGACGACGGCGGTGCGGTGCGGCGGTTCCGGCTCGCGTACGTGCCGGGC
>NZ_JBHVMF010000055.1:0-2448 GCF_042797055.1 Streptomyces sp. NPDC057854 | reverse complement strand
TCTTCTCGTAGCCCTGCGTCACGCCCTGGACGATGTTCGCCAGGAGGGTGCGCGTGAGGCCGTGCAGCGCGCGGGACTCGCGCTCGTCGTCCGGGCGCGACACCACGAGGGTGGCGTCCTCCTGGGCGACCTGGATGGGGGCGGGCACGTTGTGCTCGAGCGAGCCCTTGGGGCCCTTCACGGTCACGAGCGCACCGCTGATGGTGACGTCCACTCCGGCGGGAACCGGAACGGGGATCTTGCCGATTCGAGACATGGCGTATCTCCTTTCCGATTACCAGACGTAGGCGAGGACTTCGCCGCCCACGCCCTTCGTGGCGGCCTGCTTGTCGGTGAGCAGGCCGGAGGACGTGGACAGGATCGCCACGCCCAGGCCGCCGAGAACCTTCGGCAGCTCGGTGGACTTGACGTACTTGCGCAGGCCCGGCTTGGACACGCGGCGCACGCCGGCGAGGCTGCGCTCACGGTTCGGGCCGAACTTCAGCTGGATGGTGAGGTTCTTGCCCACCGTCGCGTCCTCGACGCTCCAGCCGGAGATGTAGCCCTCAGCCTGGAGGATCTCGGCAATGTGCGACTTCAGCTTCGAGTACGGCATGGTCACCGTCTCGTGGTAAGCCGAGTTCGCGTTCCGCAGACGCGTCAGCATGTCTGCGATCGGGTCGGTCATCGTCATCGGGCTCTAGCCCTTCCTCGACGTGGTATCCGGGCGGAGGCGCGCCGTGCGGCGCGCTCCGCCAGGACCTACGACGTAGTTGTTACCAGCTGCTCTTGGTGACGCCGGGAAGCTCACCACGGTGGGCCATCTCGCGCACGCAGACGCGGCACAGGCCGAACTTGCGGTACACCGAGTGCGGACGACCGCACTTCTGGCACCGGGTGTAGGCGCGGACCGCGAACTTGGGCTTGGCGGCCGCCTTGTTGATCAGGGCCTTCTTCGCCATGTCAGTTCTCCTTGAAGGGGAAGCCGAGACGGCGCAGCAGGGAGCGGCCCTCGTCATCGGTCGTCGCCGTGGTCACGATCGTGATGTCCATACCGCGGACACGGTCGATCTTGTCCTGGTCGATCTCGTGGAACATCGACTGCTCCGTGAGGCCGAACGTGTAGTTGCCGTGCCCGTCGAACTGCTTGGGCGACAGGCCGCGGAAGTCGCGGATGCGCGGCAGGGCGATCGACAGGAGGCGGTCCAGGAACTCCCACATGCGGTCGCCGCGCAGCGTGACGTGCGCGCCGATCGGCATGCCCTCGCGCAGCTTGAACTGCGCGATGGACTTGCGGGCCTTGGTCACCTGCGGCTTCTGGCCGGTGATCGCGGACAGGTCGCGGATGGCGCCCTCGATGAGCTTCGAGTCCTTGGCGGCGTCACCGACACCCATGTTCACGACGATCTTCGTGACGCGGGCGACCTGGTTGACGTTCTCGTGCCCGAACTCCTCGCGCAGACCGGAGACGATCTCCTCGCGGTAGCGCTGCTTCAGACGGGGCACCTCGGGGGCGACGATCTCGGTGCTCATCAGATGTCCTTCCCGGAGCGCTTGGCGACACGCACGCGCACGGTGCGCTTGCGGCCGTCACGCTCGACCTCTTCGGTGCGGTACCCGACGCGGGTGCCCTTCTTGGTCTCCGGGTCGACGACCATCACGTTGCTGATGTGGATCGGGGCCTCGACGGTCTCGATCCCACCGGTCCGCGTGCCGCGCTGCGACTGGCCGACCTTGGTGTGCTTGGTGACGCGCTGGACGCCCTCGACGATGACGCGGTCACGGTCGGTGAGCACCTCGAGGACGCGGCCCTGCTTGCCCTTGTCCTTGCCGGCGATGACGACGACGAGGTCGCCCTTCTTGATCTTGGCCATGGTCAGAGCACCTCCGGAGCCAGCGAGATGATCTTCATGAACCGCTTGTCGCGCAGCTCGCGCCCGACCGGGCCGAAGATGCGCGTCCCGCGCGGCTCGCCGTCGTTCTTGAGGATCACGGCGGCGTTCTCGTCGAACTTGATGTAGGAACCGTCCGGACGACGGCGCTCCTTGGCGGTGCGGACGACGACGGCCTTGACCACGTCACCCTTCTTCACGTTGCCGCCCGGGATCGCGTCCTTGACGGTTGCGACGATGACGTCGCCGATTCCGGCGTAGCGACGGCCCGAGCCACCGAGAACGCGGATGCAAAGGATCTCCTTGGCACCCGTGTTGTCGGCGACACGAAGTCGCGACTCCTGCTGGATCATGTAATGAACTCCTGTCGTCGAGCCGGTTCTCGCACGAGGCGAGCCTTGCCGAACGGATAGCTGTCAGTGCCGGGTCCCTCGCGGGTGAACCGGCCAGGACCGGGCGGTGGACCCGCCCGACCTGTCCTCACTGGTTGCCGCACCGCGGTGCGGCACGAGAGCGGTCGTGGAGGGGGGGGGGGGGCCGCCCCGCACCACCCGGGGTTAAAATGGGGCTATAGATG
>NZ_JBHVMF010000054.1:0-3578 GCF_042797055.1 Streptomyces sp. NPDC057854 | reverse complement strand
TTTGATCCTTGAAAACTGGATAGCGAGATAAATTTGCGTTTTAGAAATATCCTTTAAGCTGAACTTGTGTCAAAACAAGTTAAGATTATAGCGAAATGTACGATGAATGCTGCATATCGAACCTCTGGTCCGATACGCAAACCAATCATCTAGGTTAAGCTACTAAGAGCACACGGAGGATGCCTAGGCGCTAGGAGTCGACGAAGGACGCGGCGAACGGCGAAATTGCCTCGGGGAGCTGTAAGCAAGCTTTGATCCGGGGATGTCCGAATGGGGAAACCCGGCTGGTGTAATAGCCAGTCACTCATACCTGAATACATAGGGTATGAAGAGACAGACGAGGGGAACTGAAACATCTAAGTACCCTCAGGAAGAGAAAACAATAGTGATTCCGTCAGTAGCGGCGAGCGAACGCGGAATAGCCTAAACCAAGAGGCTTGCCTCTTGGGGTTGTGGGACGTCTCACATGGAGTTACAAAGGAACCGATTAAACGAAGAGGTCTGGAAAGGCCCGCCATAGAAGGTAAAAGCCCTGTAATTGAAAGTCTGTTCTCTCCGAGACGGATCCCGAGTAGTGCGGGGCACGTGAAATCCCGTATGAATCCGCCAGGACCATCTGGTAAGGCTAAATACTACCTAGCGACCGATAGTGAAGCAGTACCGTGAGGGAAAGGTGAAAAGCACCCCGGAAGGGGAGTGAAATAGAACCTGAAACCGTGTGCCTACAAGTAGTCAGAGCCCGATCTATGGGTGATGGCGTGCCTTTTGTAGAATGAACCGGCGAGTTACGATCCCGTGCAAGGTTAAGGTGAAGAGCCGTAGCCGCAGCGAAAGCGAGTCTGAATAGGGCGACATAGTACGTGGACGTAGACCCGAAACCGTGTGATCTACCCCTGTCCAGGGTGAAGGTGCGGTAACACGCACTGGAGGCCCGAACCCACGCATGTTGAAAAATGCGGGGATGAGGTGGGGGTAGCGGAGAAATTCCAATCGAACTCGGAGATAGCTGGTTCTCCCCGAAATAGCTTTAGGGCTAGCCTCGGTGTCAAGAGTCGTGGAGGTAGAGCACTGATTGGGTGCGGGGCCCGCCAAGGGTTACCAAGCTCAGTCAAACTCCGAATGCCATAGACTTATAACCGGGAGTCAGACAGTGAGTGCTAAGATCCATTGTCAAAAGGGAAACAGCCCAGACCATCAGCTAAGGTCCCCAAGTGTGTGTTAAGTGGGAAAGGATGTGGAGTTGCACAGACAACCAGGATGTTGGCTTAGAAGCAGCCATCATTTAAAGAGTGCGTAATAGCTCACTGGTCGAGTGACTCTGCGCCGAAAATGTAACGGGGCTAAACACACCACCGAAGCTATGGCTTGCAACGTATGTTGCAGGGGTAGGGGAGCGTTGTATGTAGGTTGAAGGTGTACCGTAAGGAGCGCTGGACAGCATACAAGTGAGAATGCCGGTATGAGTAACGAAAAGACAAGTGAGAATCTTGTCCGCCGAAAGCCTAAGGGTTCCTGAGGAAGGTTCGTCCGCTCAGGGTAAGTCGGGACCTAAGGCGAGGCCGAAAGGCGTAGTCGAAGGACAACAGGTTGAAATTCCTGTACCACCGTAAGCCGTTATGAGCAATGGGGTGACGCAGTAGGGTAGTGACGCGAGCTGATGGATGCTCGTCCAAGCAGTGAGGCTGATGTGTAGGCAAATCCGCACATCGTAAGGCTGGGCTGTGATGGGGAGGGAAAATTATAGTACCGAAGGTCATGATCTCACACTGCCAAGAAAAGCCTCTAGCCAGGTGATGGTGCCCGTACCGCAAACCGACACAGGTAGGCGAGAAGAGAATTCTAAGGCGCGCGGAAGAACTCTCGTTAAGGAACTCGGCAAAATGACCCCGTAACTTCGGGAGAAGGGGTGCCCCGGTAGTGTGAATAGCACGAGGGGGCCGCAGTGAAAAGGCCCAAGCGACTGTTTAGCAAAAACACAGGTCTGTGCGAAGCCGTAAGGCGAAGTATACGGGCTGACGCCTGCCCGGTGCTGGAAGGTTAAGGGGAGTGGTTAGGGAGCAATCCCGAAGCTGTGAACCGAAGCCCCAGTAAACGGCGGCCGTAACTATAACGGTCCTAAGGTAGCGAAATTCCTTGTCAGGTAAATTCTGACCCGCACGAATGGCGTAACGACTTGGGCGCTGTCTCAACGAGAGATCCGGTGAAATTTTAATACCTGTGAAGATGCAGGTTACCCGCGACAAGACGGAAAGACCCCATGGAGCTTTACTGCAGCTTGATATTGGACTTTGGTACGATCTGTACAGGATAGGTGGGAGCCTAAGAAGCCTGAGCGCCAGCTTAGGTGGAGGCGACGTTGGGATACCACCCTGATCGTATCGGAGTTCTAACCTAGGACCGTAACCCGGTTCGGGGACAGTGTCAGGTGGGCAGTTTGACTGGGGCGGTCGCCTCCTAAAGAGTAACGGAGGCGCCCCAAGGTTCCCTCAGAATGGTTGGAAATCATTCGAAGAGTGCAAAGGCATAAGGGAGCTTGACTGCGAGACATACAGGTCGAGCAGGGACGAAAGTCGGGCTTAGTGATCCGGTGGTACCGCATGGAAGGGCCATCGCTCAACGGATAAAAGCTACCCTGGGGATAACAGGCTTATCTCCCCCAAGAGTCCACATCGACGGGGAGGTTTGGCACCTCGATGTCGGCTCATCGCATCCTGGGGCTGAAGTAGGTCCCAAGGGTTGGGCTGTTCGCCCATTAAAGCGGTACGCGAGCTGGGTTCAGAACGTCGTGAGACAGTTCGGTCCCTATCTGTCGTGGGCGTAGGAAATTTGAGAGGAGCTGTCCTTAGTACGAGAGGACCGGGATGGACGCACCGCTGGTGTACCAGTTGTTCCGCCAGGAGCACCGCTGGGTAGCCAAGTACGGACGGGATAAGTGCTGAAAGCATCTAAGCATGAAGCCCCCCTCAAGATGAGATTTCCCAATTAGTAAGACCCCTTGAAGACGACGAGGTTGATAGGTTGGAGGTGGAAGCACAGCAATGTGTGGAGCTGACCAATACTAATCGGTCGAGGGCTTATCCTAAAATTAAAACGCAAATTATCTCGTATTCAGTTTTCAGAGATCAAACTCTGTAACGTTTGGTGTCGATGGCGGAGGGGTTCCACGCGTACCCATCCCGAACACGACCGTTAAGCCCTCTAGCGCCGATGGTACTTGGACCGCAGGGTCCTGGGAGAGTAGGACGATGCCAAGCGCACCCACTTGATGGGTACAAAAACTCATAAATATTATGGGCCCTTAGCTCAGCTGGTTAGAGCGCACCCCTGATAAGGGTGAGGTCGGTGGTTCGAGTCCACTAGGGCCCACCATTAAACAACTTGATATTATACTTTGGGGCCTTAGCTCAGCTGGGAGAGCGCCTGCCTTGCACGCAGGAGGTCAGCGGTTCGATCCCGCTAGGCTCCACCATTTAAGTATTACCTTTTGATCCTTGAAAACTGGATAGCGAGATAAATTTGCGTTTTAGAAATATCCTTTTAGCTGAACTTGTGTCAAAACAAGTTAAGATTATAGCGAA
>NZ_JBHVMF010000053.1:0-5709 GCF_042797055.1 Streptomyces sp. NPDC057854 | reverse complement strand
GAAGAAGCGCCGGCTAACTACGTGCCAGCAGCCGCGGTAATACGTAGGGCGCAAGCGTTGTCCGGAATTATTGGGCGTAAAGAGCTCGTAGGCGGTTTGTCGCGTCTGGTGTGAAAACTCGAGGCTCAACCTCGAGCTTGCATCGGGTACGGGCAGACTAGAGTGCGGTAGGGGAGACTGGAATTCCTGGTGTAGCGGTGGAATGCGCAGATATCAGGAGGAACACCGATGGCGAAGGCAGGTCTCTGGGCCGCAACTGACGCTGAGGAGCGAAAGCATGGGGAGCGAACAGGATTAGATACCCTGGTAGTCCATGCCGTAAACGTTGGGCACTAGGTGTGGGGCTCATTCCACGAGTTCCGTGCCGCAGCAAACGCATTAAGTGCCCCGCCTGGGGAGTACGGCCGCAAGGCTAAAACTCAAAGGAATTGACGGGGGCCCGCACAAGCGGCGGAGCATGCGGATTAATTCGATGCAACGCGAAGAACCTTACCAAGGCTTGACATGCACGGGAAGCCACCAGAGATGGTGGTCTCTTTGGACACTCGTGCACAGGTGGTGCATGGTTGTCGTCAGCTCGTGTCGTGAGATGTTGGGTTAAGTCCCGCAACGAGCGCAACCCTCGTCCCATGTTGCCAGCGGGTTATGCCGGGGACTCATGGGAGACTGCCGGGGTCAACTCGGAGGAAGGTGGGGATGACGTCAAATCATCATGCCCCTTATGTCTTGGGCTTCACGCATGCTACAATGGCCGGTACAAAGGGCTGCGATACCGCAAGGTGGAGCGAATCCCAAAAAGCCGGTCTCAGTTCGGATTGGGGTCTGCAACTCGACCCCATGAAGTCGGAGTCGCTAGTAATCGCAGATCAGCAACGCTGCGGTGAATACGTTCCCGGGCCTTGTACACACCGCCCGTCAAGTCACGAAAGTCGGTAACACCCGAAGCCCATGGCCCAACCGTTCGCGGGGGGAGTGGTCGAAGGTGGGACTGGCGATTGGGACTAAGTCGTAACAAGGTAGCCGTACCGGAAGGTGCGGCTGGATCACCTCCTTTCTAAGGAGCTACCAACGCTCGCCCGGCCGGCTTTTGCTGGTGGGTGGGTTGTTCAGGTGCCACGCCATCGCCGCACGTGTGATGGGTGGTTGCTCATGGGTGGAACATTGACGAAAGAGTCTTCTGGTCTTGCTGGTGTCAGTACCTGCCGGCCTGCCTGGTCCTTCGGGGCCTGGGTGGGTGGTGGTGGAACATCACGGGTGAGGGTGGAGGGCTTGTCGAGCACACTGTTGGGTCCTCAGGTCACCGGCCACCGGTTGGTGGGGTGCCTGGTACGGGCCGGTCTCCGGACCTCGAACCGCTGTCCTTGGTCCTCCTTCGTGGAGGGGTGGGGGTGGTAGGCGGGTCCTGGTGGGGGTCGGGGTCGTTGGTTGTTTGAGAACTGCACAGTGGACGCGAGCATCTTTGTAAAGATCAAGACACACTCGCTGCGCCTTTCGGGGTGTGTGGGTGTGGTTCTTGGTTCTCTGCAGTTTTGTTGTTTTTGTTGAAGTTTTTAAGGGCACAGGGTGGATGCCTTGGCACTAGGAGCCGAAGAAGGACGTGGTAGCCTGCGATAAGCCTCGGGGAGCTGGCAAACGAGCTGTGATCCGAGGGTTTCCGAATGGGGGAACCCCGCACGAGTCATGTCGTGTGACCTGCACCTGAATATATAGGGTGTGTGGAGGGAACGTCGGGAAGTGAAACATCTCAGTACCGACAGGAAGAGATATTCCGTGAGTAGTGGCGAGCGAAAGCGGATGAGGCCAAACCGGGCGCGTGTTAAAGCTGTCAGGCGTTGCGTGTTCGGGGTTGTGGGACCCTTCTGGTGGATCTGACAGTCCGCCGGGGAGTCAGAAAGTCGTGTCATAGTCGAACCGCATTGAAAGGCGGACCACAGACGGTGCGAGTCCGGTAGACGAAATGGTGCGGCCTCCCGAAGGGGATCCCAAGTAGCACGGGGCCCGAGAAATCTCGTGTGAATCTGGCAAGACCACTTGCTAAGCCTAAATACTACCTAGTGACCGATAGCGGACCAGTACCGTGAGGGAAAGGTGAAAAGTACCCCGGGAGGGGAGTGAAATAGTACCTGAAACCGTGTGCCTACAATCCGTTGGAGCCTCCTTGGTTGGGGTGACAGCGTGCCTTTTGAAGAATGAGCCTGCGAGTTAGTGCTCAGTGGCGAGGTTAACCCGTGTGGGGAAGCCGTAGCGAAAGCGAGTCCGAATAGGGCGCCCATAGTCGCTGGGTCTAGACCCGAAGCGAAGTGATCTAGCCATGGGCAGGTTGAAGCGCGGGTAAGACCGCGTGGAGGACCGAACCCACCAGGGTTGAAAACCTGGGGGATGACCTGTGGTTAGGGGTGAAAGGCCAATCAAACTTCGTGATAGCTGGTTCTCCCCGAAATGCATTTAGGTGCAGCGTCACGTGTTTCTTGCCGGAGGTAGAGCTACTGGATGGCCGATGGGCCCTACAAGGTTACTGACGTCAGCCAAACTCCGAATGCCGGTAAGTGGAAGCGTGGCAGTGAGACTGCGGGGGATAAGCTCCGTAGTCGAGAGGGAAACAGCCCAGACCACCGGCTAAGGCCCCTAAGCGTGTGCTAAGTGGGAAAGGATGTGGAGTTGCACAGACAACCAGGAGGTTGGCTTAGAAGCAGCCACCCTTGAAAGAGTGCGTAATAGCTCACTGGTCAAGTGATTCCGCGCCGACAATGTAGCGGGGCTCAAGTACACCGCCGAAGCCGTGGCATCTGCGCTCAACTCAGGCCTTCGTGGTCCAGAGGCGCAGGTGGGTAGGGGAGCGTCGTGTGGGCAGTGAAGCCGCGGGGGAACCCAGTGGTGGAGCCCACACGAGTGAGAATGCAGGCATGAGTAGCGAAAGACGGGTGAGAAACCCGTCCGCCGAATGACCAAGGGTTCCAGGGCCAGGTTAATCCGCCCTGGGTAAGTCGGGACCTAAGGCGAGGCCGACAGGCGTAGTCGATGGACAAGGAGTTGATATTCTCCTACCGGCGAAGAACCGCCCATACCGAGCCCGGTGATGCTTACCGCCCAAACCTGTCCACCGGCCCTTCGGGGCCACCGGACAGGGGCGCGCGGGACCCGAACCGGTAGTAGGTAAGCGTATTAACAGGGGTGACGCAGGAAGGTAGCCCGGCGTGGCGATGGTAGACCACGTCCAAGGCCGTAGGCCGTCTGGTAGGCAAATCCGCCAGGCATACAGGCTGAGAGCTGACGGTGAGCGCACAAGCGCGAACTGGGTGATCCTATGCTGCCAAGAAAAGCCTCGGCGCGAGGTTCTAGCCGCCCGTACCCCAAACCGACTCAGGTGGTCAGGTAGAGAATACTAAGGCGATCGAGAGAATCGTGGTTAAGGAACTCGGCAAAATGCCCCCGTAACTTCGGGAGAAGGGGGGCCCGAAGCGTGAACCGACTTGCTCGGGGAGCGTGGACGGCCGCAGAGACCAGGGAGAAGCGACTGTTTACTAAAAACACAGGTCCGTGCGAAGTCGCAAGACGATGTATACGGACTGACGCCTGCCCGGTGCTGGAAGGTTAAGAGGACGGGTCAACCCCTCGGGGTGAAGCTCAGAATTTAAGCCCCAGTAAACGGCGGTGGTAACTATAACCATCCTAAGGTAGCGAAATTCCTTGTCGGGTAAGTTCCGACCTGCACGAATGGCGTAACGACTTCTCCGCTGTCTCAACCGCGAACTCGGCGAAATTGCACTACGAGTAAAGATGCTCGTTACGCGCAGCAGGACGGAAAGACCCCGGGACCTTTACTATAGCTTGGTATTGGTGTTCGGTGCGGCTTGTGTAGGATAGGTGGGAGACTGTGAAGCCCGTACGCCAGTGCGGGTGGAGTCAACGTTGAAATACCACTCTGGCCGCTTCGGATGTCTAACCTCGGTCCGTGATCCGGACCAGGGACAGTGCCTGGTGGGTAGTTTAACTGGGGCGGTTGCCTCCTAAAATGTAACGGAGGCGCTCAAAGGTTCCCTCAGCCTGGTTGGCAATCAGGTGTCGAGTGCAAGTGCACAAGGGAGCTTGACTGTGAGACTGACAGGTCGAGCAGGGACGAAAGTCGGAACTAGTGATCCGGCGGTGGCTTGTGGAAGCGCCGTCGCTCAACGGATAAAAGGTACCCCGGGGATAACAGGCTGATCTTGCCCAAGAGTCCATATCGACGGCATGGTTTGGCACCTCGATGTCGGCTCGTCGCATCCTGGGGCTGGAGTAGGTCCCAAGGGTTGGGCTGTTCGCCCATTAAAGCGGTACGCGAGCTGGGTTTAGAACGTCGTGAGACAGTTCGGTCCCTATCCGCTGCGCGCGCAGGAAACTTGAGAAGGGCTGTCCCTAGTACGAGAGGACCGGGACGGACGAACCTCTGGTGTGCCAGTTGTTCCGCCAGGAGCACCGCTGGTTGGCTACGTTCGGAAGGGATAACCGCTGAAAGCATCTAAGCGGGAAGCCTGCTTCAAGATGAGGTTTCCATACCCTACGGGGTGAGAGGCACCCAGCAGAACACTGGGTCGATAGGCCGGACGTGGAAGCGGGGACGAAAGACCCGTGCAGCTGACCGGTACTAATCAGCCGACAACTTCAACACCAACAAACTTTTGCTACGCGTCCACTGTGCGGTTCCCGAACCACCAACACCACACCCCCACCCGGGGTGCCCAGTGTTGGACAGGTTCACAGAGTTACGGCGGTCACAGCGAAGGGGAAACGCCCGGTCCCATACCGAACCCGGAAGCTAAGCCCTTCAGCGCCGATGGTACTGCCCTGGAGACGGGGTGGGAGAGTAGGACGCCGCCGGACAACCCTTCACCGAAGGCCCACCCCACACGGGGTGGGCCTTCGGCATTTCCGGACGTTTGCGCGGGCGGCCCTCATCAGGGCCTGCTGCGCCGACGTCGCGCCGCAGCACTCCCGTCGCTGACGTCCCGTGTGACGTCGGAGCCGACGTGGGAAGATGGCCTGCGCAAACTTCACAACGAGAGGTAACCCTGGTGAACGACACCTCCCACGAGTCCGAGTCGGACCGCCCGTCCTCAGGCGGCGACCGGGGTGGACGCCGCGACCGCGATGGTCGACAGGGCCCTTCCCGCGACGCGCGGGGCGCCGGCCGCAGCCAGTCCGGCGCGGGCTCCGGGGACGGCGACCGTCGTCGGAGCGGCGGTGACGCTGCGCGCCGCGGCTCGGGTGAGGGTCGTGGACGGCAGGACGGGGGGTACCGCGGACGGCCGGAGGGTGGTCGCGGACGTCCCGAGGGTGGCCGCTCCGACCGGGGGCAGGGAGGCCCGGGTCCTGACCGTCGAGGCAGCAGCGACCGGCCGGACCGTGACCGCCGCGAGGGCGATCGTCGGGACGGGGCACGTCGTGACGGACGTGGGACGTCCGGGGCGCGCGGTGCCGGTTACCAGCGGCCGACGCGTCCGGGGGACGGTGAACGTGGTCGGTATGACCGCGACTCCGCCGACCGCCGTCGGGACGGGTCGGGTCCTCGTGACGACCGCCGAGGCGGCGAGCGTCGCGGGCACGCCCCGCGTGCGGGGGCGGGGCGGGAACGGGACGGCTTCGACCGTCGCCCGGAGCCACGCCACCCCGCGGGGCCGGCGATCCCCGACGAGGTGCAGATCTCTCAGCTCGACCGCGCAGCTCGCGGCC
>NZ_JBHVMF010000052.1:0-6259 GCF_042797055.1 Streptomyces sp. NPDC057854 | reverse complement strand
GAGCGCGTCCCACGGGAGCTGGGCACGCGTGCCGAACGCGACCTCCTCGACCGCGACGCGCTCGGACCAGGTGGCAAAGCCGGGGACGAGGGCGGCGGCAGGACGCTCGTCCGTCGTGGCCACTCCGCCGTCGGGCATGCCGTCCATCGCGGCGACGCGCCGTGCGATCGACGGGTGCGTGTCCCACGCGGACTGCTCGGACGGCGCGTCGTCGGACCGGAGCTCGGCGAGGTCGCCCGCCCGGCCCCGCAGGAGCTCGTCGAAGCCGCCGAAGACGCCCGCCGGCGTCGGGGCGAGGCCGTGCTCCCAGCCGAGCCCGACGTACTGGCTCGTGTAGAAGCCCCACGCGGCGTCGATCACCGGGACCTCGCGCAGCGCCGCCTGGGCGGTCGCGCGACCCGCGACGCGCACGGACAGCTCGTCCGCCTCGAGCTCCTGGCGCCGGCTGACCGCTGCCGAGACGAGGACGTAGAGCTTCGCGTACTGCTTGAGCAGCCAGCCGACGACGTTCCCCTGGAGCTGCCCGACCGTCGCCATGATCGCCTCGCGACCCCGGTAGGCGAGCGGCCCGAGGCGCGTGTGCGAACGCGAGTAGTGGCCGAGCTCGTGCGCGAGGACCGACCGGAGCTGCGCGGCGGACAGGCCCTGCAGCAGCGGGACGCCGAGGTACAGGCGGCGCGTCCCGCCGACGAGCCCGAGCAGGCGCGTGTCCTCGCTGACGGCGGCGTTGACGTCGGCGACCAGCCGGATCTCGTCGGGAGCGCGGGTGTGCGCGGCCTGCGCGAGCTCGCGGACCGTCGCCCACAGCTCCGGCGCGTCGGCCTCCGCGAGCACCACGCCGCCCGGTCCCTGCTTCTCTGCCCGCGCGACCCGCACGAGCGCGACGACGAGGCCGACCGCGACGACCACGGTGACGAAACCGAGCTTCGCGGCGCCGGCTCCGGCGTGCTCCGAGAACGCCCACACGGTCGCGGCGCCGAGGCCGACGACGGCGCCGAGCGCGAGGACGTAGAACCCGACGAGGAGGAGGACCGACAGCGCGGCGCGCAGGGTCGTGGTCATGGGCGTGCCTCTCATATTGCGCCGCACCCGCGCGGCGATCCGACGCCGGAGCATAGTGGTCCGCGTGCTCGGGGCAACCGGGGCCACGCGGGGACCAGCACGACAATGTCGACCCCCGCAGCGACCAGAAGGCCCCCAGCGCGACCCCCCTTCGAATGTGTGAAGGGCGGGGCGCGGTCGTAGGCAGCGTGGAACTCAGGCTAACTTGTTGAGACCTCCTCGGCGGCCCGCTCGAGAGCACTCTTCGGGCCCCACGTTTCGCTACCCGCCGTTCCATGAACAGTCAAGAGAACGCCGTCGATCCCATAGTTGGTGAGTTCGAACCCTTTCACGGAGCCATCAGCGCCGTATGCCTCCGAAGCGACGGTTTCTCCCGTTGCTGGAACCACGGCCCCGCCGACCTCCCCGACGCTGACTGTGACACCCTGCAAGTTGCATCCCGGATGATCGTCCAACTCCTCGGGCTGAAGTTCGCCCAACGCCGGACAATCGGTTGCTTCCTCTGTGAGCGGCGGATCGCGCCACACCTTATCTGGCGCGCACGAAGAGAGGGCCAAGGTTGCGACCAAGAGGGCAGCAGGGGCGAGCGTTCTTGTGGAGAAGCTCGGGGTCTTCCAGGTTCTCTGATTCACTGCAGAGCCTCTCAGTACAGATAATCGAGTCCGATGAAGTCGCCATACCCAACACGGGCGTCCTTCGAGCAGGTTGAGAATGATTGCCGCATTAGGTTGTTGGACGTCCCGGCGTGTCCGAGAGCGTACACATGGCCGAACTCGTGCGCGGCTACCGCGTTGAGGCGATAGTGCTGCGCCGGGCAAGCGCCCTGCCCTGCGTGCCACTTCTTGGTGGAGTTATACGCGATGTCGGCCTCGAGAGGTGTGCCTGTGCTGCTTGTCCATCGGCACGCAACGCCGAGGACGTTCGACGGCAGGACACCGAAGTTCTGCGTGTTCTGGCCGTCACGCGGAGCACAAGTCGCGTTCCCATAGATATTCGCACCCGCGGTCGTCGTGCCGAGGTACGAACTTGTCAGATCGACCCGCGCCGTGTTGAACCCGCAATCGTTGACGACATTTGTCAGAACGTCCCCTCCGCGGCGCACCCCCGGGAACAGCCCGTCGTAGCTAACTGCCTCGTTGTAACGCCAAGAGTACGTCCGTCCCCGCTGCGCGCCCGACTGGGACCAGAGCCCGTCGTTGCAGCTCGTGTAGGGACCCCCCGTATTGCCGGTGGTGGTCGTGAGATCTTGAAGCATGTCCTCCTGGGCCGCATCGGGGCCCCACGCTTCGACCGTCTCCCCGTCGGCGCCGTGGGAATCGATCTTGGCTGCAACAACACCGCTTGCGCCAAGATTCTCCACAACGATATCCGACACCGTGCCTTCGCCTTCCACAGTCGCGGCCGAAGCGATCACTTGCACGCCCTCGTCAGGGATCAACATGGAGCGGCCGTCAGGAAAAATTACGCTACTCCCAGAGTGGTCGCACTCAAGACTGGCAGAGCCGGCGAGATCATCGACGTCGACAACTGCCCCGATTTCTGGGCATTGCGACTCGTCCAACAGAGTTGATGCGAGCCCTTCGGATCTCGGAACCTCGCGTGGCGAGGAGCTGGCCGCACCACCAATTGCTGCCATCGCGAACAGGGCGGAAACCGCGGTCGCACTTCGCCAAAGGCCGTTCATCAAACATTGCCCCCTGATTCCGGGGGTCCGTCCCCCGCTCGCCACGAACAATCGCATCGTGTCGCCTGTCGCGCAAGCCTGTTCATCGAAACGTTACACAATGGGGCTCTTCGCCGATCCGGTGGGGATCACGGGGTGAGTCCTCCGCCAGCGAGGAGCATGCGGAGGCGGTAGTTGTCGCGGTTGCGGTAGCCGCGGGCGAGGCGGCGGTGGAGTTCGATGATGCCGTTCATGGCTTCGGTGCCGCCGTTTGACGAGCGCCCGGTGGTGAAGTAGGCAGGAACGCGGTGCGCCATGTGCGCAGGGTCCGGCCGAGGCGCGCGACTTCGCCGATGGGGCAGGTGTGGAACGAGGCGATGACCTTCTCGGCCAGCGCTCTGCCCTCGGTAAGGTCTCGGGCCCGGTAGGCGGCTCGTAGTTGCTGGGCGCACTGCCAGGCGACGAACACCTCCTCGTGCGCCTCGTCGGTTCTAATCGCCCGGGCCAGGCGGGCCTGCTGCTTGGCCGTGAGGTTCTCGGCGCCGGCGCGCAGGATGGTCTGGATGGCGAACAGGGGGTCGCCCTTGCGTCCACGGTGGCCGGTGGTGTCCTGCTGGACCCGGCGGCGCACCTCGTCCACGACCGGAGCCTGACCCGCTTTCCCGGACACCTGATCTGAGGCGATGATCGCCTCGGGAGAGGAGTCCGTGATGCCTGCAGCCAAGCCGCCGGAGTTCCGGCGCAGAGCGGTGGACCTGGCCCGGCGCGGTGATGCGCCGGTGCGGCAGGTCGCGAAGGATCTGGGGATCAGCGAGTCGTGCCTGCGGCGGTGGATGGCCCAGGACGATGTCGACGCGGGTCGGCGCGAGGGCCTGACGTCCGAGGAGCGCAAGGAGCTGGTCGAGCTGCGTCGTCGGACTCGGGTGCTGGAGATGGAGAACGAGATCCTCAAGCGGGCGTCGGCATACTTCGCCCGGGAGAACGTGCTCCCAAAATGAGTGCCCGGCTCGTTCGCGAGCTCGCCGGCGACGGGGTGCCCGTCGCGGTGACGTGCCGGGTGCTGGGCATCTCTCGCTCAGGCTTCTACGAAGCCGACCAGCGCGCGCCTTCGGCGCGGGCGGTCTGCGACGAGGCGCTGGCCGCGACGATCACCCGGATCCACCAGGCGTCGCGGGCGACCTACGGTGCCCCGCGGGTGCATGCCGAGCTCCGGTTGGGGCTGGGGATCCGGTGCGGGCGCAAGCGCGTAGCACGCCTGATGCGCGACGCGGGTCTGGTCGGGGTGTGTCACCGACGCAAACGCCGAGGCCACCGTCCGGCACCGGCGCCGCACGAAGACCTGGTGCGCCGCGACTTCACCGCCAGCGGCCCGGATCGGCTGTGGTGCACCGACATCACCGAGCACCCCACCAGCGAAGGGCGGGTGTACTGCTGCGCGGTCCTGGACGTGTTCACCCGCCAGGTCGTGGGCTGGTCGATCGCCGACCACATGCGCTCCGAGCTTGTCGTCGACGCGCTCGAGATGGCCCGCTGGAGACGCCGCCCTGCCCCGGGGACCATCGTCCACGCCGATAGGGGCAGTCAGTACACCTCGTGGATCTTCGGTCACCGTCTGCGCGAGGCCGGGCTGCTCGGATCGATGGGCCGGGTGGCCTCGAGCGTGGACAACTCGATGATCGAGTCGTTCTGGTCGACCATGCAGCGCGAACTCCTCGACCGCCAGCAGCCATGGGCCACGCGCACCGAACTCGCGTCCGCGATCTTCGAGTGGATCGAAGGCTTCTACAACCCCGTGCGCCGACACTCCGGACTCGGCTACCGCAGCCCCACCGAGTTCGAAACCCTTCACACCGCCGCCGACCTCGCGGCATGATCAACCAACAGAACCTGTCCGGGAAACCGGGTCAGGCTCCCCAGTGCGTCCGGGGCTGTTCCGGTGGGATCAACCTTCGAGTGTGGCAGCATCACCCTCGCGACGCGAGCAGGGGTACGCGCCCGGGTGCCGCCGTCTCGGTCTGGCCGGGCTTGAGTCTGAGTCGTCGCGACGTCGTCCAGAACAGCTCGTCGGGCGACGCCCAGTCCAGCACGCGACGCGGTCGCTGGTTGAGCAGCTTCTGGATCCGGTCGAGGTCATCGCCGGTCGTCACGGCGAGATTGGTGCGGCGTGGGAGGTACTGGCGCAGGAGGCGGTTGGTGTTCTCGTTGGTGCCGCGCTGCCACGGGCTGCGTGGGTCGCAGAAGTACACCGGTGCGTCGATGAGCGCGCTGAGAAAGGCGTGGTCGGCCATCTCGCGACCGCGGTCCCACGTCAGGGACTTGCACATGCCCGGAGGCACGTTGAACTGTGCACGGGCCACGGCGATGCTGACGTCCTTGGCCTTGATCCCATCCGGCAGCGGCACGATCTTCAGGTATCGGGTGGTGCGCTCGACGAGCGTCGCGACCGCGCTCGGGCGCTTGCCCATCACGAGGTCGCCTTCCTAGTGGCCGGGCTCGATCCGGTCGATCACGGTGGCGGGGCGGTGGTGGATCGAGACCATGTCGCGCAGGTGCCCGCGCCCGTGCGAACGCTTCACCAGCCGGGGCCGTCGCATCGTGCGACCGGACCGCAGTCGCCGGTACGTGCTCTCCGGCAGGTTCCGCGACGCCGGCAGGTACACGGCGCGGTAGATCGTCTCGTGCGAGACCCACATGCCAGGCTCATCGGGATGTTCACGGCGGAGCCACGCCGCGATCTGCTGTGGGGACCAATCCAGCTCGAGCCGCGAGAGCACCGTCGCCCGGAGCCGCTGGTCGCTTGCGAGGCGTGGCGCCCGTGGGCGTCTGGCTTCGACGCGGGCGCGCTCGTCGGCTCGCGTCGCACGGTAGTCGGCGCGCCCGCCGTTGCGGGCGATTTCGCGCGAGACCGTCGACGCCGATCGACCCAGCCCTTCGGCGATCGCCCGGGCAGAGAGACCAGCGGCGATCCCGCGCGAGATTTCCTCCCGCTCACCTGGGCTCAGGTGCCGTGGGGACCGTCTCGGTAGCGAGGGCCGCACTCCGCCGTGGCGCAGCAGGTATCGGCGCACGTGGTGCTCCTGGAGGCCGGCCCGATCGGCGATCCGCCGGAGGGACTCGCCCTCGCGCCACGCCTTCCACACCACGTCCTGTACTGCCGCTGGCAGCGACGTCACCACACCCATCCCGACCTCCACGACCACGCATCATCCACCCTCGTGGCGCGTTGATCGGTTGAGACCGCCACCGTTTTTCGGACACCGCGACCGCCGCCGCGACACGCCGAGAGAACATGTCGCAGAACTAGTGTCCGGAAACCCCTGGTGTCGCAGAACGCGACCCGGGGGGTTTCGCTACCGTCGCCGCCATGGCACACACCTACGGGTACGCCCGGGTCTCGACTACGGCGCAGAACCTCAACGCCCAGGTCGACGCGCTCACCGGCGCCGGCGGCGTCGACGTGCGCGACGTCGTCGTGGAGAAGGCCTCCGGGCGCCGCGAGGACCGGCCCGAGCTTGCCCGGGTCCTCGCTCAGCC
>NZ_JBHVMF010000051.1:0-6957 GCF_042797055.1 Streptomyces sp. NPDC057854 | reverse complement strand
CGCGGTCACGGTGAACGTGTACGACCCGGGGTTCAGGCCCGTGAAGTCCACCGAGGTCCCGGAGACCTGCCTGGTGGCGTTGCCCGGCGACGCCGTCACCGTGTAGGCCGTGATCGGGCTGCCGTTGGCGTCGGCGGCTCCCCACGACACGCGCGGGATGCCGCTGTTCTGCGAGCCGTTGCCTACGTTCTGCACGCTCGGCCTCGGCGGGGCCTCCGGGCGCCCGTACGGGACGACGGCTGCGGACGCCGAGCTCTGCGCCGTCACGCCCGCCTTGTTCTCGGCCGTCACGGTGAACGTGTAGGACGACTCGTTGTCGAGGCCGGTCGCCTTGTGGCTGAGCCCCGTGAGCGTCAGCGCCGCCCCGTCTGCCGAGCCGTTGCGGTACCGCTGGAGGTGGTACGCCTTGATGGCGTCGCCGTTCTCGAACGGCTGCTCCCACGACACGTCGATCGACCCGCCGTTGAGCGGGGAGTCGGCCGCGCGGTCGGCCTTCGGCGTCTTCGGGACGTCCGGCAGGCCGGCGGGGATCTCCTCGGCGGAGTAGTCGCCCCACTCGGACGGGTCGGGCGCGAGGTTCACGGCCTGCACGCGCACGCGGTACGCGACGCCGTTCGTCAGCCCCGTCCACACGACCTGGTTGCCGGAGAGCGCCTGCATCTGGATCGCCCCGCTCGGCGGGGCCGGGGAGATCTCGAGGTTGACCGTCTCGATGGGCGAGCGGTCGGTGTAGGCCTGGTTGGTCCACGTGACGGTGAGCGACTGGTCGCCGAACTCGAGGGTGGGTGCGGCGGGCGGGTCGGGCTTCTCGTCCGGGCGCGCGACGGCGGAGGCCGGGGAGGAGGGTCCGTCGCCGACGGCGTTGGTCGCGAACACGGTGAAGGTGTACTCGACGTTGTTGGTCAGACCGTCGAGCGTGCACGTGGTGGTGCCGCAGGCCTTCTCGTAGCCGTTCTGGGAGCGCACGGTGTAGCCGGTGATCTCGGCGCCGTTGTTGTTCGGCGGGTCCCAGGACAGCACGACGGTCTTGGAACGGACCTCGTCGACCTGTGGCGTCGCCGGTGCCTCGGGCTTGCCCAGCACCTTGAGCTGGACGCGACCCTCGACCTCGCGGTCGGGGTCCTTCGTCGCGTCCTGCACCCGGTACCGCACCACCATGACGCCGATGAAGTCGTCGCGAGGCGTCACGGTGACCTGGTCGCCCTCGACGCTCGGCGTGCCCTGGCCGGTCTCCACGACCGCGTCGACGAGCTTCAGCGGGGTGTCGGGGAAGGGGTTGGAGTCGTTCGCGAGCACGGGAACGGTGGTCGGCTTGCCCTGGTGGGCGTCGTCGACGGTGTCCTGGTTGGCGCGGGCGAGGGGCCGGGTGGAGGCGACGACGGTGAGGGTGGCGGTGCCCTCGACCGGGGGGTGCTCGCCGTCGGTGACGGTGATCGGGACCTGGACGACCGAGCCCTTGGGGACCTCGGGGGTGGCCTGGGCGTGCAGGGTGGTGCCCTCGACGGTGACCGTCAGGCCCTGGGCCTGGCCGGTGGCCTTGAAGGTCAGGGGGTCGCCGTCGGGGTCGGTGGCGAAGCGTGCGAGGTCGATCGACGCCTCCTCGCCCGCCGCGACGTCGAGCGTCGGGGTGCCCACGAGCTCCGGCGCCAGGTTCTCCGGCGGCAGCACGGCGACGGGGATCGTCAGCACGTTGGTGTGGCCCTCGGGGTCGTCGGGGCCGGAGCCGTCGGTCACCTCGAACGACACCGCCGCCGGACCGGTGTAGTCGGCGTCAGGGGTGTACACGATCTCGGTCACGGAGGGCACCTCGCGCGAGCCCTCGGTCGCCGTGACCTTGTCCTCGACCGTGAGCCGCGGCGTCCTGCCCTCGACGACGAGCACGTGCTCCGTGATGTCGATCGGCAGGGACTCGCCGGCCAGCACCTCGAGCTGGGTCCCGGGCCGGAGCGTGGGCTTCTGGTCGGTGAGGCCGGGGACCTTGACGAAGGCCTTGGCGGTCAGGCCGTCGATGTCGGTCGCGGTGTAGGTCACGACCTGGCGGTTCTCGGTGAGGGTGATGACGAGCTCGCCGGTGTCGGTGACGGTGGTGGTGGTCGCGTCGGTGGTGACGGTGAGCTCGGACGCGGCGCCGTCGGGGTCCTCGTCGTTGTCCAGGACGGGGACGGTGACCTCGGTCTTGCCCAGGATGTCCTCCACGGGCACGGTGTCGTCGCGCGCGATCGGGGGCAGCAGGGGCGCGTCGGCGGCGACGTTGACGGTCACGGCGCCGGTGGCGCGGGCGCCGTAGGTGTCCTGGACCTGGTAGTAGAACGTGTAGGCGCCGTCGGCGTCGGGGGAGGTCAGCACGATGCGGTCGACCACGACCTCGGCGTCCAGGCCGTGGGTGTCCTCGATCCCGCCGGGGACCAGGCCGACCTGGTCGCCGTCGGGGTCGGTGTCGTTGGTCAGGGCCGCGACCGAGACCGTGCGCCCGGGGCGCACCGTGATCTCGTCGTCCACCGCGACGGGCGGCTGGTTGGTCTCGGCGGGCCGGGCGATGCCGACCTGGACCGTCCCGACGGCGGTGGCGCCGCGGGCGTCCAGCACGGAGTAGGTGAACGTGTCGTGCCCGGTCGCGTTCTTGGACGCCGCGTACTCGATCTGTCCGTCCACGACGCGGGCGGTGCCCTTGCCGGCGGGGGTCGCGATGCCGGTGACCTGGACGGAGTCGCCGTCGGGGTCGATCCCGTCCAGCGGGACCGCGATGCGCACGCTGGACCCGGACAGCACGCGGGCCTCGATCTCGCGGGGTTGCGGGGGTGCGTTGTCCTCGCCGTCGCGGATGCGGATCGTGACCTGGGCGGAGTCCTCCTGCCCGTTGACGTCGCGCACCCGGTAGATCGCGTACGCGGTCCCGGCCTCGGGACCGGCCTTGAACCGCAGCGTGTCCTCCGAGACGAACGCCTCACCCAGCGCCGGGTCCACGTCCTGCTCGAGCTCGGGCTGCAGGAACAGCTCCAGCCCGTCGGGGTGGGTGTCGTTCTTCAGCACCGGGATCGTCACCACGTCCCCGGCGTGCACCGTGACCTCGTCCGCCGCCGCCTGCGGCGGCTGCAACCGCGTCGGCGCCGGCACGGGCACCACCCGCACCTCGCCGGTGGCCGACTCCGTGCCGTTCGACACGGTGTACGTGACGGTGACCGGACCGTCGAGCCGGCGCAGCTCGGTGATGCGCAGCATCTGGTGCGCGAGCACGGCGACGGAGACGCCCGCGTCGGCGGGCACGCGTACGGACTGCACGACGAGGACGCCGCCGGCGGGGTCGGTGTCGTTGGCCAGCACGTCGACCAGCGTCGACCCGCCCGCGGGCAGCAGGGCGGTGTCGGTCACCACGATCGGGGCACCCGCGGCCTCCGACGGCGGCAGCACGTCCACGCGCACCAGGCCCGTCGTCACGTTAGGCCCGTCCGTCACCTGGTACGTCAGGTCGTACGACCGCGGCTCCATCGACAGGAAGGTGAACGTGCCGGCATCGGGATTCGTGGTGATCTGGGCCGGCGCGGACTCCGACACCGACGCCAGGCGCAGCTCGTCGTCGTTCGGGTCGGAGTCGTTGCGCAGGGGCTCGACCGTCACCGGCTGACCCGCCGGGACCACCACGTGGTCGTTCACCGCGACCGGCGGCTGCGGCCCGGGAACCACGTCGACCAGGAGCTTGCCCTCGAACACCCCGCCCTGCCCGTCCGCGACGGTCACCGTGACGATCTTGCGGCCGGTGGACCCGCCGCCGTCGCGGAACTCCACGGTCCCGTCCGGGCGCGAGCGCACGTCGTCCCCGGCCACGGTCGCGGCCGCGGAGGCGAGGTACAGGTCGTCCCCGTCCGGGTCCTTGAAGTACGGCAGCACCTTGATCGTGGCCCGACCGCCCTGCCCGACCCGCAGCACCGGGTCACCCGTCTGCTCCGGCGCCGCGTTCTCCCCCCACGGCGACACCTTCAGCGTCACCCCGGCCTCGGCCACGCCCCCGCGCCCGTCGGCCACCGAGTACCGGAACGTGCCCGTGCCCTCGGCATCCTCGGGCACCACGGCCTGCAACGCGGCACCGCCCATGATCGCCTGCACCGTCGCGTTGGCCGGGGAGTCGCCCGCGAGCGACGCCGTCATGACGTCCCCGTCGGGGTCGACGTCGTTGCCCAGCACCGGCAGGATCGTCGTGCGCCCGGGGCGCACCCCGAACGAGTCGTCCTTGGGCTGCGGGGGCTTGTTCGGCTGGGTCCGGTCCGCGATGAACTGGTCCACCTGCTCCGGGTTCGTCAGCTCGGCGTCGGACTCCTCGCCCTCGGCCTCCTCCGGCATCTGGACGTCCCAGTCATCGACCTTCTGGTACTCGTCCGCCGCCATCCACAACGTCCCCGCCGCGAGGTCATTGAGCACGATCACGTGCCGGTTCACCCGGTACTCCAGGCGGGTCTGGGGGTCCAGGCCCTCGAGCCGCTCGTCGACGTCCCGTCCCGTGCCCTCGCAGTCACGGATCACCTGACCCGTCGAGGCCCACGCCCCGTACGTGCACGCGCCGAGCTGGACGGGCGCCGCCGGCACGCCCTGCGCGGCACGGCGCTGCGCGTCGCCGCCCTTGAGCGGCTGCGCCACGAGGGCGTCCGTCGTGGCGACCGCGACCACGTCCGAGGACTGCGACGGCTGCTGGAGGCGGGCGTCCCCGCCCCCGTCGATCGCCACGCTCTTACCGCCCGGCAGGACCAGGTGCGACGCGGACCGGTCGAGCACCACCGGCTCGTCACCCACCGCGGTCACCTCGACCTCCGCGCCCTTGCCCACCGGGAGCGCGGTGGACGAGGCCTCGCCCTCCACGGTGCCCCTGGTCGTGGTCGCCACCGTCCACAGCGTCCCCGTCGACGGGATCGCCGCGAACACCGTGCCGTCCTGCGACACGGTCAGCGCGCCCTCACCACCGACCTCGACCACCGGGTCCAGCTTCTCCGCGTCGAACGACGTCGCGCCGTCGAACGGCAGCACCCACAGCAGACCCTCCTCGCCGTCGAGGATCGCCGTCGTCGCGCCACCCGAGACCACCTGCGCCCCCGCCGGGAGCCGGATCTGCCCGTCCAGCTTGAGGTGCGCGACGCTCACCGGCGACGCGGTGCTCGTCCCGGCGTCGTCCAGCAGCACCCGCCCTGCGTCCTGCTGCACGTCGAACGACGCGCTGCCCGCGTTCAACGTCCCGTCCATCGCCTGCGAGGCAGAGTTGAACCGACCCAGCAGCCCGGCCGACGTCTTCGTCACCCACACGCCCGAGTCGTTCAGGTCCACGTCCGCCGTGGCCTCGCCCTCGTACAGGAACGCCAGCCCCACCAACGCCGTCGAGAACACCGACACGGTCGTCACCGACGCGACGGTACGACGATGCTCGCGGATGCTCGAGAGAAGGCCCACCAATGCTCCCTAAGTTCCTGGTCGGGGCACACGGGATCGCGTCATCCTGTCGAGCCGGGACGGCGAGAGAGGGGGAGGCGCGCGTCTGTGCCCACAGAACGCCCCGTCGAGGGTAACCGAGCGGACCCGGCCCCCGATATGGGGAGGAGTCCCCACGCGGGTGGAATCTCCGGGTGATCAGGGCAGAAGGGACGCTCGGGACACCGCGGCGCGGTCGAGGGTGTGCTCTGCCGCCGCGTGGAGCCGGTCGGCCGCCGGCGTCGACGCCGTGCTCGGCGCGACGGCGGTCCCGTCGCATCGCGCCTGTGCCCGCGCCACGGCGCGACGGCGGCCGAGGTCGGTCAGCGCCGAGCCGACGACGACGAGCAGGCGGTCGGCGCCGCGCGGCTCGGCGGTGCGGGGGAGGGTGGGGGAAAACGCGCTCATGAGGGGTTCTCCTTGCCGTCGATCGTGGGGAAGACGTTGAAGTGGATCTGCACGGGCCGCGCGCCGGGGGTCTGTTCCTGCCCTTCGAACCGGTGCAGCGTCGCGTCGAGCGCGTCCCAGGCGTCCGCGACCTCGTCCATCTGGTCGGCGGTGAGCCACATGCTGGCGGTCGTGAGACGTGCCCCGTCGAGCCACCGTGACGGGAGCTCGGAGGAGCGCTCCAGGAAGGCCTGGATCTTGCGGGCACGGGCGCTCTCGAACTCGCGGCTCACCATCGCACCGGCGAGCGTGGCCGCGGAGTCCTCGGTCTCGTCGTCGGGCATGCTCACGGTGAACCCGCCCGGCGGGCGTTCCCACCACCGCTCCCGGGCCGTACCGCGGCCGGCGACCTCGCGGACGAAGCCGTGCCGGGCGAGCTGGCGCAGGTGGTAGCTCGTCGACCCGCTGGACTCGCCGACGAGGTCGGCGAGGCGGCTCGCCGTGAGCGCGCCGTGCGTGGAGAGCAGGTCGAGGATCTGGACCCGCAGCGGGTGCGCGAGCGCCTTGAGCTGGGCCGGGCCGAGCGCCGGGTGGCGCTCGGCGCTCGGGGGTGTGGTGTCGCCGTCGGTGCTCATGTACGAGGCTACATATCCAAAGACATATTTGCAAGAGATTCTTTGCAACGAAGTCTTTGGAGTGATGAGAGTCGTCCGCGGCGGGCGCGCGAGGTGAGGGAGGGGGTGCGAACATCGACGCCATGACGCACGTCGTGGAGCGGGCCCGCGGTGCGGCGGAGCGCGCGATCTTCCTCCGGGTCGCCGGCCCGGACGCGACCGCCACGAGGGCGCGCATCCACGAGACGCCGGGGCCGCGCTGGTTCGAGCGCGGATCTCCGGTCCAGCGCGTGCACGGGGATGCGTCGATGTTCGTCGGGGGGCTGCGCGCCCTGCTGCTCCAGAGCCTGCACCCGCTGGCCATGGCCGGTGTCGCGGCGCACTCGGGCTACCGGGGCGACCCGTGGGGCCGGCTCCAGCGCACGTCGACCTTCATCGCCGTGACGACCTTCGGCACGTCCGACGACGCGGAGCGGGCGGTCGCCGCGGTCCGCGCGGTCCACGAGCG
>NZ_JBHVMF010000050.1:0-7346 GCF_042797055.1 Streptomyces sp. NPDC057854 | reverse complement strand
GAGCCCGGGGAGCGCGGTGTAGGGGCGCAGGGCGGCCTCGCGGCCGACGCCCTGCGTGACGGTGCCCGGGCGGCCCGGGGCGTTGCGGCTCTCGGTGCTCGGGGTCGCGCCGGTGATCTCGCCCCCGACGACGACGTTGCCGCCGCTCGACGCGTGGAAGCCCACCTGGGTGTTCGTCGCGGTCGCGAGGTCGCCCCCGACGACGAGCATGTCGGTCCCGCCGGCCGGGGTGATGGCCGAGCCGCCGCCCCCCGCGGTCCCCACGTTGAGGCTCCCGGCTCCCGAGAGGTCGGCGTCCCCGCCCACGACGACGCGGCCCTCGAGCTCTGTCGCCGTCGTGACGGTGAGGCCGCCCCCCGCCCAGATGCCGACGCCCGCGTCCTCCACGGCGGTGAGCTCGTACACACCGACCGGTCGCGTGGACGGGTCCGCGGTGCAGACGTCGTCGGCGGTGACCGTCGGCGCGGCAGCCAGCGGCTCAGCGGTCGCGGGCGCGGCGAGGCCGACGGTCGTCAGGGTGAGCGCGGTGAGGGCGAGCAGGGGGATTCCGCGGGGGCGCGCGGGGTGAAGGCGCATGGTGTCGGCTCCAGGTCGAGGGTTCGCTAGCGGCGCTGACTTACTGCTGGCGGACTCCGTCGCCCGTGGTCCGTGCGGTCAGGCTGCTCCACGGGCGTCGGGGAGCGGCAGGGTCGAGGCGACCCTAGAGGTTCCGAATGACACCTTCCAAATTACGTCGGGGTGATTTCCGGTCGTGGCTCCGAGGGGGTGCGTCGACCGCGCGCGGAAGGGTTCGTGTGGGTGGCTCGACGTACCGTGGACTCATGCGTCCCGTGACCGATCTCCAGCGTGCGACCACCCCGTTCGAGGTCATCTCCGAGTACCAGCCGTCCGGCGACCAGCCGACGGCGATCGCGGACCTCTCGCAGCGCATCCGCGCGGGGGAGAAGGACGTCGTGCTCCTCGGCGCGACCGGGACGGGCAAGTCGGCCACGACGGCGTGGCTCATCGAGGAGCTCCAGCGCCCGACGCTGGTCATGGCGCCCAACAAGACCCTCGCGGCGCAGCTCGCGACGGAGTTCCGGGAGCTGCTGCCCAACAACGCGGTCGAGTACTTCGTCTCGTACTACGACTACTACCAGCCCGAGGCGTACATCGCGCAGACGGACACCTACATCGAGAAGGACTCGTCCATCAACGACGAGGTCGAGCGCCTGCGGCACTCCGCGACCAGCTCGCTGCTCACCCGGCGCGACGTCGTCGTGGTCGCGTCGGTGTCGTGCATCTACGGCCTCGGCACGCCGCAGGAGTACGTCGACCGCATGGTCCGGCTCGACGTCGGCATGCAGGTCGAGCGCGACGACCTGCTGCGGCAGTTCGTGACCATGCAGTACACGCGCAACGACATGGCGTTCACGCGCGGCACGTTCCGCGTGCGCGGGGACACGGTCGAGATCATCCCGGTGTACGAGGAGCTCGCGGTCCGCATCGAGTTCTTCGGCGACGAGATCGAGAGCATCCAGACCTTGCACCCTCTCACGGGCGACGTGATCCGGTCCGAGCCGAGCATCCACGTGTTCCCGGCGACGCACTACGTCGCGGGGCCGGAGCGCATGGAGCGCGCGATCTCCTCGATCGAGGCCGAGCTCGCCGAGCGGCTCGACGAGCTCGAGCGGCAGAACAAGCTGCTCGAGGCGCAGCGGCTGCGCATGCGCACCACGTACGACATCGAGATGATGCGCCAGATCGGCACCGCGTCCGGGATCGAGAACTACTCGCGGCACATCGACGGCCGCGAGGCGGGATCGGCCCCGAACACGCTGCTGGACTACTTCCCGGAGGACTTCCTCCTCGTCATCGACGAGTCGCACGTGACCGTGCCGCAGATCGGCGCGATGTTCGAGGGCGACATGTCGCGCAAGCGCAGCCTCGTCGACCACGGGTTCCGCCTGCCGAGCGCGATGGACAACCGCCCCCTGCGCTGGGAGGAGTTCGTCGAGCGGATCGGCCAGACCGTCTACCTGTCGGCGACCCCCGGCGACTACGAGCTCTCGATGGCGGACGGCGTGGTCGAGCAGATCATCCGGCCGACCGGCCTCGTCGACCCGGAGGTGCTCGTCAAGCCGACCACGGGGCAGATCGACGACCTGCTGCACGAGATCCGCGAGCGGGTCGAGCGGAACGAGCGCGTCCTCGTCACGACCCTCACCAAGAAGATGGCGGAGGACCTCACCGACTACCTGCTCGAGAAGGACGTGCGGGTGCGGTACCTGCACTCGGAGGTCGACACCCTGCGGCGCGTCGAGCTGCTGCGCGAGCTGCGCCTCGGTGAGTACGACGTCCTCGTCGGGATCAACCTCCTGCGCGAGGGCCTCGACCTGCCCGAGGTGTCGCTCGTCGCGATCCTCGACGCCGACAAGGAGGGCTTCCTGCGGTCGCCCAAGTCCCTCATCCAGACGATCGGCCGCGCGGCCCGCAACGTCTCCGGGCAGGTGCACATGTACGCGGACAAGATCACCCCGGCGATGGCCGCGGCGATCGAGGAGACCGAACGCCGGCGCGAGCGCCAGATCGCGTACAACACGGAGCACGGGGTCGACCCGACGCCGCTGCGCAAGCGGATCTCCGACGTGACGGACATGCTCGCGCGCGAGGACGTCGACACGGCCGAGCTCCTGGCGGGCGGGTACCGGCAGCCGGGCAAGGGCGCGAAGGGCAAGGCACCGGTGCCCGGCGGGCCCAAGGAGGGCGCGTCGTCGGGCAACCGGCTCGCCGGCGCGGCGGCGAGCGACCTGGCCGAGCTCATCCAGGAGCTGAGCGACCAGATGCACGCGGCCGCGGGCGAGCTCCAGTTCGAGCTCGCCGCCCGGCTGCGCGACGAGATCTCGGGACTCAAGAAGGAGCTGCGGCAGATGCAGGCCGCGACCGCCTGAGGGGCCGCCGCTGAGACGACGGGCGCGCCGCTCACGGGCCACCGAGGAACAGTCCACGGTGGCACGGTGTTGTCACGTCAGGAGGAGCCATGGCCTATGCTGGCTCCTCAGCGAGGGGGAGTATTCCCACACGGTGATGTCGTCATCACGGCCGGCGCAGTCGTCGGCCCGGTGTCACCGGTCCCGCAACCACCAGCCCGCGTCCCGTGCGGGTGCGCGTGGCGGTGCGTGGCGGAAGAGACCTTCGGTACTCAGTGCTACGTACCGGAGGTTTCTGCATGGACGTCCCCGTCTGGGTCTGGCTCGTCACCGTCGGCGTGATCCTTGCGATGCTCGCCGTCGACTACGTCGGGCACGTGCGCACGCCCCACGCCCCGAGCCTGCGCGAGGCCACCTGGTGGTCCGCGGGCTATGTCGCCGTCGCGGTCGCCTTCGGCGGGATCGTCTGGGCGGTCTGGGGCTCGACGTACGGCGGTGAGTACTTCGCCGGCTACATCACCGAGAAGAGCCTGTCGGTCGACAACCTCTTCGTGTTCGTCCTCATCATGACGAGCTTCCGCGTCCCGCGGCTCTACCAGCAGAAGGTGCTGCTCATCGGCATCACCATCGCGCTGGTCCTGCGGACGATCTTCATCTTCCTCGGCGCGGCCCTCATCGAGAACTTCAGCTGGATCTTCTACATCTTCGGCGCGTTCCTGCTCTACACCGCGTGGACGCAGGTCAAGGCGGGCTCGGGCCACGACGAGGAGTTCCACGAGAACGGTGCGCTCAAGCTGACCCGCCGCCTGTTCCCGACGACGGAGACGTACGTCGAGGACAAGATGACGACGAAGATCGACGGGAAGCGCTACATCACCCCGATGCTCATCGTGATGATCGCGATCGGCAGCGCGGACCTCCTCTTCGCGGTCGACTCGATCCCCGCGATCTTCGGGCTCACGCAGGAGACCTACCTCGTGTTCGCCGCCAACGCGTTCTCGCTGCTCGGCCTGCGCCAGCTCTACTTCCTCATCGACGGCCTCCTCGACCGCCTCGTCTACCTCGCGTACGGCCTCGCGGCGATCCTCGGCTTCATCGGGGTCAAGCTGCTCATCCACGCGCTGCACAAGAACGAGGTGCCGTTCATCAACGGCGGTGAGCACATCACCGCCATCCCGGAGATCTCGACGGCGCTGTCGCTCGGGTTCATCGTCGTCGTGCTCACGATCACCACGGTCGCGAGCCTCGCCAAGGACCGTGCCGACCGTCGGCGCTCCGTCGAGAGCTCGGAGGGCTCACGCTGATGGTTCACGAGCTTCCCGTCTGGTTCGAGTGGGCGTCGCTGTCGGCGCTCGCGGTGCTGCTCCTCGTCGACCTGTTCGTCGTGGGGCGTCGCCCGCACGTCCCCTCGATGCGCGAGAGCGCGTTGTGGGTCGGCTTCTACGTCGCGCTCGCCCTCGTCTTCGGGGCGATCGTGGGCGCGGTCGGCGGTGCGGCACCGGCCGGGGAGTTCTACGCGGGGTGGCTGACGGAGTACAGCCTCTCCGTGGACAACCTCTTCGTGTTCGTCATCATCATGGCGCGGTTCGCGGTCCCGCGAGACCAGCAGCAGCGCGTCCTGATGGTGGGCATCATCGTCGCGCTCGTGCTGCGCGGGGCGTTCATCCTCGCGGGCGCGGCGATCATCGCGCAGTTCGTGTGGGTGTTCTACCTCTTCGGTGCCTTCCTCATCTACACGGCGATCAAGCTCGTGGCCGGCGGGGACGAGCCCGAGGAGTACCACGAGAACCGCGCCGTGCGGGCGCTGCGGAAGGTGCTGCCGCTGGGCACGCAGTACGACGGCGGCCGGCTGCGCACGATCGAGGACGGCAAGCGGGTCTTCACGCCGCTCGTCATCGTGTTCCTCGCGATCGGCAGCACCGACCTGCTCTTCGCGTTCGACTCGATCCCCGCGATCTTCGGGCTCACCCAGGACCCGTTCATCGTCTTCACGACGAACGTCTTCGCCCTCATGGGCCTGCGCCAGCTCTACTTCCTCCTGGGCGGCCTGCTCGAGCGGCTCGTCTACCTGCCGATCGGTCTCGCGGTGATCCTCGGGTTCATCGGCGTGAAGCTGATCCTCGAGGCGCTGCACGAGAACACGTTGCCGTTCCTCAACGGCGGGGAGCACCTCGACGCCGTGCCGACCGTCCCGATCTGGCTGTCGCTCGTCGTGATCATCGGTGCGCTCGCCGTCACCACCGTCGCGAGCCTGCTGCGGACGCGGGCGCTGCACGCCCAGGACGGCCCGGACGCGACGGCCGCCGCGAGCGACGTCGCCGGTCCCGTCGAGGACGCGGTCGAGGCGCCTGCGGACGAGATCGTCGAGGAGGTCGCGTCCGCGGGCGAGGCACCGCCGTGGGGCACGGGCCCGCAGGACGGCACCGCGCGCTAGCTGTACTGACCCGGGACGTTGTTCACGCGGTCGATGGGGCGTAGGCCGCCGATGCCGGTGTGGGGTCGTTCCAGGTTGTACCGGTCCAGCCAGATCGGCAATGCCTGGGCTCGGTCCTGGTTGGAGGTGTAGGGGCGGGCGTAGGCCCACTCGGCGGCCAGGGTGCGGTTGAGGCGTTCGGCCTTGCCGTTGGTCCAGGGGCAGTGCGGCTTGATGAACTTCAGTCGGATCCCGAGATCGGCCGCGGCGTCGCGGAACGCGTGGGACTGGCGGTAGTTCTTCGCGTTGTCGCTCAGGACGCGCTCGATGGCGATGCTGTGAGTGGCGTAGAACGCGGCGGCCCGGGTCAGGAACCCGGCGCAGGTGGTGCCCTTCTCGTCGCGGTGGATCTCGGCGTAGGCGAGCCGGGAGTGGTCGTCGATCGCGGTGTGGACGTAGTCGTAGCCGATCCCGCGCCCACGGACCTCTTCGGAACGACCGTGCGCGCGCCAGCCGCCGCCGTCAGGGATGCGGCCGAGCTTCTTGACGTCGATGTGCACCAGCGAGCCCGGATACGGGTGCTCGTAGCGGCGCGTAGTACGCCGCGTGGCACGGATGAGGTGCCCGGTGATCGGGTCGCACTCGGCCAGCAGCGGGGTGTGGTGACGGGCCAGGACCCGGCCCACCGTCGAGGCCGGCACCCCGACCCGGCGCGCCAGGTCGACCGGCCCGCGGCGGGCCAGGTGCCGCCAGATCCGGATCCTGGCCTCCACGCATGCCGGCGTGCGGTGCGGGCACGAGTGCGGGCGTGAGGACCGGTCGACCAAACCGGCCCGGCCGATCTGCCGGTAGCGGCGCCACCACCGCCACGCCGTGGTGCGTGAGACGCCCATCTCCGCGGCGACGTGCGCGACCGGGCGGCCTGCCGCGATGCGCTGAACCATGGTCAGCCTGCCGGCCGGAGTCAGCCGGGCGTTAGCGTGGGACACGAGAGACCTCCGTTGGTGCGAGCCGGGTTCCTAGACAGCTCCCACTCGACCCGGAGGTCTCTCGCTACGTCAACAACCTGCTGGGTCAGTACACCTAGGACGACGGGGAAGACGAGGAGCCGGTACTCGTCGACGAGGTCGTGCTCGGCCAGGCCGCTGACCAGGGTCCCGGACCCGAAGACGACGAGGGTGCCGTCGGTGCGGTTCCTCAGGCCCCGCACCGAGTCCGCAGGGTCGCCCTCGAGCAGGTGCGACCCCTGCCACCCGAGACCGTCCGCGGACGACGAGACCACGTACTTCGGCATGCGGTTCATCGCCGCGACCGCCGGCTCGGACTCGTCGGCGTCCGCCCAGGCGTCCGCGAGGATCTCGTAGGTGCGGCGGCCGAGCAGCATCCCGGTCGCTCCGAGCGTCACGTCGCGCATGAAGGCGTCGACGGCGTCGTCGCCCGCCGAGACCCAGCCGCCGTGCTGGAACCCGCCGTCGGGATCCTCCGACGGTGAGAGCGGCGACTGGATGACGCCATCGATGCTGACGAAGTTCGCGACGACGACGCGCCCCATGGTTCGACCCCCTCGTTCGTGCTGTCCTGGACATCGTATGGACCTCCATTACATCGGCATGACGGCGGCGAGGAACAGCATCGCGAGGCCGAGACCGAGGTCGAGCACGAAGCAGGCCTCCGCGAGAGAACGAGGCACGACGCGGTCCCGGACGAAGTGGACGACGTCCCACGCGGCGTGCCCGACGGCGGCCAGCGCCGCCAGGTAGAGGGCCGGGACGGGGCCCACCGTCATGGCCGTGAGCGCGACGGCGCTGAAGCCCAGGAAACCCAGGGCCTGGATGACCAGCTCGCGGCGGTCGACGTCGGCGCCCCGGAGCAGGCCGAGCACAGCGGACGTCACGCCCAGGACGAGCGCCGTCACGGTGGCGTCGAGCCCGGTGACGCGAGCGAGGACGACCGCGACGATCGCGCCTCCGACCACGATCCAGCCGCTGCGGCGTGGACCGATCGCACTGGTCGCGAGGTAGCAC
>NZ_JBHVMF010000049.1:0-9437 GCF_042797055.1 Streptomyces sp. NPDC057854 | reverse complement strand
GTGGTGGCACGCCGTACGCGGAAGGGCCCCCGCCGTTGATGAGCGGTGACCTCGACCCCGCGGCGCTCGTGAGTACGTCGTCCTGCCGCGGGGTCGGTTTTGTCGTCGTGCGTCTCGGTACCTGGTGCAGACCATTGCCCCCGGCTCCCGCGCGCCTGTCACGTCCGGCGGTGGCCCTCCTGGAATATCTCCCCATGCCTTCACTCCACGCTGGTCGTGCGGTCGCGATGGCCGTTGGACGAGGTCTCCTCGTTCACGGGCTGGCGCGCGTTCTGCTTCTTCACGAAGAAGAGGAGGAGGGCGGAGGGTAGTGGGCACGTATCGGCGGTCGAAGAGGGAGCCGCCAGCAGGTTCACCTCAACACGAACTGGAGTACCTCAGATCGGTCGAGAGTCTCGCGGAGGAGTACAGCCGGAACGGGAAGAGACGTCTTCGCCGTCATGAGGCAACGGTGTTCACCGCGCTCAGCGCCTCGGCCGGTGTGCCGGTGGCCGTTGCGGCAGGTGCTCCTGGCTGGGTCCTAGCGTCACTGGGTGCCGTCGCCGCAGTCAGTCAGGCCTCACAGCAATTGTTGCGCGGCCGGGAGCTGGGAACTCAGAGTCACGCGATCGCCGTTGCGCTGAGCCGAGCGCTGCGACGACTCCGGTTCGACTCGGGGGCGATCACTGAGTACCAGCAGCGCCGCGTATTCGAGGCTCTTGTCGAAGAGACGGAGGGCCTACTCAGCAGCCAGGACGACAGGATGCTGGAGCTGATGCGTTACGAGGCAAAGGCGCAACCGCCTGGCGCGGATGTGGCCGCGCCCGCGACGCGGGACTGACTGCATCCAGCGCTCAGCGCCATTTGCCGGCGGGTCGCTATTGGGGCCCAACGTCGCAACGGAACCTGTGGCCGCGGTGCGGGTACCGTCTCACAACCGACCGTTTCTCGGGCGTCGCAGAACTAGGTACTGCGACGCCCGAGAACTTGTCTGTCAACGGCCTTGCAGATCCCGCCGTTCTCAGAGGTTTCGCACAGGTCGATGCGCTGTTCGGCGGTGCCCGTGACGACATCGGCGAAGGCCCTCGAGCCGACCCCCGCGAGAGCCGCGACCGACACCGCTTCGAAGACCTACACCGTCATGACTGGGTCGATCATCCGCTGCCAGCCGGCACCACCCGGTGCTCCTTGTCGCTCGGGGGTTCACGGGGCGTGTCCTAACATGCAACAGACGCCGACGGGTTCTGTCTCCGTTCAGGGCGTGACGATGGCGAAGGCCGGGTCGGGTGCGGTCAGCACGCCGAGGAGGCGTGTGAGCGTTGCGGGGTCGCCGTCGTGCTGGACGTCGTTGAGGTCGTGTCCGGCGAGGATGCCGAGCAGCTGGGTCTTGGTGAGCCGAAGGGTGAGGTCGACGGCCGCTGCGCGGGTGGGGTTCGTGGTCTGGATGAGGACCCCGTTCGACAGTTCGGTGCGGACCGTGTCGCCCGAGTCGGTGAAGATCCAGTCGATGACGAGGGGCTGCTGAGCCGCCTTGAGACCGTCCACGCGGATCGCGAGGGTGTCGAAGAGCTGGTCGACCGAGAGCCCTGCGGCCATGCCGGCTCCCAGGTCGCCCATCGGGGGCGGCGTGATGCCGTGGCGCAGCTCCTGGGCTCCGGCGAGATAGAAGCCGCGCCAGGTGGCGTTCTCGGCCCCGTAGCCGAGCTTCTCGTACACGCCGGCGAGGGCTTCCGTCGCCTCGGTGTCGTCGGGGTCTGCGAAGACGGCGTGCTTGAGCAGCTCGGCGGCGAACCGCAGGTCGCCGCGATCGGCGTACCCGGCCGCCTTCTCCTTGACGGCGTCTTGCCCGCCGATGACGTCCACGTAGCGGTTGGCGGCCTCGACGGGCGGGTGTGCCCACAGCGACGACGGGTTGCCGTCGAACCAGCCCATGTACCGCTGGTAGATCGCCTTGACGTTGTGGCTCACCGACCCGTAGTAGCCGCGGGCGTGCCACGCGTCGTCGAGGACTGGCGGCAGCTGGATCTCCTCGGCGATCTCCGCTCCGGTATGCCCGGTGTTGAGCAGTCGCAGCGTCTGGTCGTGGAGGTAGGCGTACAGGTCGCGCTGCTGGGACAGGAAGGTGACGATCTCGTCCTGCCCCCACGTGGGCCAGTGGTGAGACGCGAACACCACGTCGGACTGGTCCGCGAACAGCTCGATCGACTCGTTCAGGTAGCGCGCCCAGATGCGCGGGTCGCGCACCAGTGCTCCGCGCAACGTCAGCAGGTTGTGCAGGTTGTGGGTCGCGTTCTCGGCCATGCACAGCGCCCGGCGGTCCGGGAAGAGGAAGTTCATCTCAGACGGAGCCTCGGTACCGGGCGTCATCTGAAAGACGATGCGGACCCCGTCGACGACCTCCTCCTGCCCCGTGCGGGTGATGTCCACGGTGGGCGGGAGCAGGGAGATCGTTCCGGTCGAGGTCCCGATGCCGAGGCCGGTGCTCATCTGTCCCGTCGGCCCGGGGCCGAGGATGGGGGCGTACATATACGAGGCGCGGCGATTCATCGCAGTTCCTGCGTACACGTTCTCCGACACCGCATGCTCAAGGAACCCCACCGGCGCGAGGATCGGCACGGCCCCGACCCCGTCGGGCAGAACCCCGCCGGCGCCGCCGAAGTGGTCGCCGTGGGAGTGGGTGTAGATCAGCCCGGTGACCGGGCGGTCGCCGCGGTTGCGCCGGTACAGGGCGAGGGCCGCGGCGGCCGTCTCCACGCTGATGAGCGGGTCGATAACGATGATGCCAGTGTCACCCTCGACGATCGTCATGTTGGAGATGTCCAGGCCGCGCACCTGGTAGATCCCCTCGGTGACCTCGAACAGGCCATGGACGGCGCACAGCTGCGCCTGGCGCCACAGGCTCGGGTGCACCGTCTCGGGTGCCTCGCCTTGAAGAAACCCGTACTGCTCCATATCGAAGACGACGCGACCGGTCGCGTCCGTGATCGTGCAAGGCCTGAGCTGGTCGACCAACCCCCGCTCGGCGTTGTCGAAGTCAGTGCGGTCGGTGTAGTCGAGTGCCACAGCGGTCCCCTTCGTCTGTCCGTGCGCACGGGCATCCCGGCGCTCGGCTTCACTGTCCCAAGCGATCCCCATTCGTGCGCGGTGAGGCATAGGCCACCCCAGGCAGCAAGCGGCGGCACTGGCGGAGGTCGCGATGGGAGGACGGCAGGAGAGCGCCCTTGTCGATATCGGACAATCCATCCCGATGTCTCAAAACTGACCGTTTCTCGGACACTGCGTCCGCCAACGCGACACGCCGAGAGAACGTGTCGCAGAACTAGTGTCCGGAAACCCCTGGTGTCGCGAAACGTGCCCCGGGGGTTTTCGCTACCGTCGCCGCTATGGCACACGTCTACGGGTATGCCCGGGTCTCCACCACGGCGCAGAACCTCGCCGCACAGATCGACGCACTCACGGGGCCCGGCGGGGTCGACGAGCGTGACGTCGTCGTGGAGAAGGCCTCCGGCCGCCGCGAGGACCGGCCCGAACTCGCGCGGGTCCTCGCGCAGCTGCGTGAGGGGGACACGCTCGTCGTGACGAAGCTGGATCGGCTCGGCCGGTCTGCGGCGCACGTCGCGCGTCTGGTGCGCGACCTTGACGAGCGCGGCGTCACGCTCCGGTCACTGTCGGAGACGCTCGATACCTCGAGCGCGGCCGGGCGGCTCATGGTGCACGTGCTGGCCGCCGTCGCGCAGATGGAGGCCGACCTCGCGCGAGAGCGCACCCTCGACGGGCTCGCGGCCGCACGCGCGCGGGGCCGCGTCGGCGGCCGGCCAACCGTCATGACCCCCGACCGCATCGAAGCCGCCCGTGTCGCCCTCGCCGGCGGTCAGTCCCGCGCTGCTGTCGCCCGCGCCCTCGGGGTATCCCGAGACACGCTCTACCGGCACCTTCCAGGCCTGGGCTCATCGGTTGGTGAGCGCTGATGCCTCGCCGGAGACGATGCCGGCGTTGTCGTGAGCCGCTGAACTGGAAACTGCGCAGCGACGCCGCCTATTGCTCTCCCGCGTGCAAGCAGGCCGACTACCGCGACCGAAGTTCTCTGCCTCGCGAGTGGACCCGAGAGCCCCTCGACACGTTCGCGGTGTGGTTCGACGAAGAGTTGCGCGAGGCTCGAAAGTGGCTGCCGGAGCTGGTTCCCCCCTCGAGCCTGCACAACCGGCGCGTCTTCGAGGTGCTCTATGTCGGTCCAACGCCCTGTCGGCGCCTCGGCTGCTCATCGCGGCCACGAGGCAAACGCTTCCTCCTTGGTCGAGCGCATGCCTCATCGCCCGAACTCGGCCCGTTCTGCAGCAGCGAGTGTCTTTACCAGTACGCGATGGGCTACGAGGGCTAGGCGAAATTGAACATGTGTTCTAGGAGTCCTGTTACGGCTATAGGGCTCTGACCAGGGAGTATGTCGAAACGGTGTCCACGGATGTTTGCGAGAGGGGTTGTAGACAGTCAGGCTTGTACCGACGCCAGTTCTCCGACCGCGACATCCGGTCCGAGGTCGGGAGCAAACGAAGGGCCGAGCAGCTGGAACTGCCCGGCCCATCGCGGCTGACAACTGAATACGTACACCTGGCACGCACGTCGTCGGCTCTACCGTTCAGGAGCATCCTGACATGCCCAGCACATCAGATCCAAGACTCGCCAGCACCTTTTCACCGGTGCTGGCTGGTTCTGATCTGGGCGCCGTGCGCTGCCACCCCTTCCACAGCAACCGGAAAGAGGTGGGGCACATGCCTCCTCAGTCACCCCTCACGCGACCCCCGGCGGAGTCGCACAGCAGCATCGCGCTCGTCCTGCTGTTCCTTTTCGCGCTGAACACGAACGGCGCCGCAGTCGACGAAGCCGCGGCATGCCTGAGCACCCTCACGCATACCGAGATCTCGCAGGAGGTGAACGGGGAGGACGTCGCCCCGTAGACCATCCGCAACGCTGTGATGCCCGTGAAGGGCCCCGGCCCCGGCCGGGGCCCTTCACGGGGCGAGCCGGCATCACATGGGGTCGCGGAGGGCGACGTCGACGCGCTGCTGCAGCGCGTCCCAGAGCCGCACCTGCAACCCGTCGAGGTCTCCCCGGCCGCGGGGAGCGTGCACAACGACTCACTCGCCCTCGTCGAGCCCGTCGCCTGACGCCAGCACCGAACGCGCGAGAACCGCGCGGTCGTTCCACGGTGGTCCCAACACTGAGGGAGAGGGGTACCCCGTATCCGTGACGATCAAGGTCGGCCACCAGGACGAGCGCGTCGTCGCCCGGTTCGCCAAAGCCGCGAAAGATCCGGGCCGACACGTCGTCTGCCGTCGGGAGGCGCCTGCCCCTCGAAAACGTCGTGGCGATCTGCTGCGCGTTCAACCTTGGGGAGGTCGTGCTGAGCGGCGTCGAGTTCGTCCGCCACTCGCTCGATGTCGCGCGCTGCCTGGTCGAGGCGGTCGCGATCCTGGCTACTTGTCCGGCCCTTCGAAGCCTGCACGATCCGTTCCACCTCGTTTGTGCTCAGGCCCGCCATGCCGCGCCGTGCAGCTTCGATCGTCGCGAACGCTCCGAGGGTCTGGCCGTCTCCGACGAGTGAGCTGGCGAGGTCGTCGCGGCGCCGAGCCTCCTCGAGCGCACTGAGAGCTGCGCCCTCTCCCATTCCTGCCGTGAGCAGTGAGCTGACGAGACGGGTGCCCAACAGCCCCTCCCTAGCGGCCATCCAGAGGCGCCCGGTCTCTTCGAGGCGCTTCTGCTCGTCAGCGTCGACTCTCCAGCCCGCCCGGGCGAGACGCCCGAGCTCGGACTCGACGGGAGTGGCGGTAGCGCTCAGCATCCCGTGTCCCTGGAAGGCTGCGAGTCGCTCGATGATGCTCTCGGCGTCGGCCGTCGCGCGCGCGAGCTCGTCCTCTTCCTCCAGGTTCTCCGTGGAGACGGTGATGTCGAGCGCAGGTGCTCGCTTCAGGAGCTCGCGCGAGTCGAGCTGGTAGTACTCGTGCCCGGTCTCGCGTCGGAACTCCGAGATGAGGAGAGGATGGGGGACGGTCGGCATGCCCGCGCCTCCGGCCTGCCACCAGTTGCCCTTCGCGTCGTCGGTGACGAGCACGATGTCGGTCTCGTGCTTGCGGGCATGGGCGAGAACTTCGCACCAGAGCAGGTAATCGCCGGCTGCGGCAGCGGCACCGCTGGCGGCGGCCTTGTGCGCGTCGTCGTACCCGGGCGGAAGTCTCAGGGGGACGCGGATCGAGGTGAAGTCCCGAACGCGTGCTGCCAGGTTCTTCGCTCGCGGTGGCTGTCCGACCTTGCCCTCAAGTAGGGCTTCGAGCTGGTTGAGGATCGGGTCGTCGGCCAGATCGATGCGGTGCGGATCGTCCTCCTCAAGCGCGGCGAGGCCGTCGACGATCTGCCCGAGAAGAGGGTCCACGAGCGCCCTCACCGCAGCGGAGGTCTCGTCGTAGCGCCCATCGCCCCCGAAGGACTTCACGGCCTTGTGGAGAGCCGTCGTGGCCGTGCGGAGGGCTGCGTAGGCGTCGCTGATCCCCGCGGCAGCAACTGGACGGTTGCGGTGGAACTCGACGCCCACCTGGTAGGGGAGGAACAGCCGCCCCCCGATGGTCTTGAACACCTCGAGCCGCTTCGTGCGCAGATCGGGGGAGGCGCGGTACAGGCCAAGGAGCACATTCGTGTCCAGCACGACCGTCGCGTTGACGAGCGCGTCGTCGACTTCGCCGTCGTCGGGCCGCTCGTAGTGGTGGCTGAACTGGGATCGCACGCGCACACGCTACGCCTTCGGCGTTCGCTGTCAGTGGGTCGGGTACGTTCGCGCACACACGACGCCCCCACCACATCCCCCTGGTGGTCGGGGCTCGTCGCGTCTGGGCTCAGCGGCGCTCGACGGCGTCGGCCCAGAGCCACGCCCACCCCTCACGCCCCTCGCGGGAGAGGTAGCGCACGTGGACCTGGCGGCCTGCCCACGCGACGGCCTCGCCGTCGACACGGGCCTCGCCGCTCTGGCGCGGCGTGATCCACGCGCGCACCGGGATGCCCTCGGGCGGGCGCACAATCGCCACGCCACGGCGTGCGATATCTGGCGCCTCCTCGGCGTGGTCGCGCATCGGGACCGTCTCGATGCCGGACGGCCAGCCGCCCAGAGGCGGACGCCGACGGGTACCTACGACACCAATCGTATTCGAACAGATGTTCCCCTGAGTAGACCACCGAGAGGTGTTGGAATGACGGTGTTCTGCGTCGTTGACAGTGTCTGCGAAAGGGTCGAACGGCCAAGCGCGGGCCTGCTTTCGCGGGCCCGCGCCGGAGGCAATTAGGCCACGGGTTCGCCGAGGGCCGTTGAGAGCGGCCTGCTACTGCGCACTTGCAGCGAGCTGGGCTCCGTAGTCACTTGACAGCTTGAGTACCGCATCGGTGTCGTCGGGTGTGGCAAGCCATACTTCGATGAGGAACTCCTCGGTTGCAGTCTCGGTGGCGGCGCCTACGTCGCGATCTCGCCCGCGTGAAGAGCAGCGGAGCATGTGCGGCGCTTCGGGCGCGAGTGCGAGGTTGGGCGAATTTCCGTCGTCTCCGGACTCCATGAAGCCGCGGATGACGAGTTCGCCGTGGTGCGGGCGCAGCCGCACCTGGACTACGTCCTCCCACTCATCAAGTTGCGCCTCCGCGGGCCGATCCCCTGTGGCCCATACGACGTGGACGGGTCCCATGTAGCAGCCTGTGGCGATCAGTGCGCCGCCCGAGGGATTGGACCGGACCAGCCCGTTGGCGAAGAGGATCGATTCCTCGCTCGGCTCGGGGTTCTCCGGGGAGTCGACGGCGATCATTGAGTAGTCCGCGAGCTGGACCAGGGAACCGCTCGTTGTCGTCATGGTCACCTCACCAGGATGGTGAACTTGTCGCCGACGAGCACACGGTTGTCCTTGTAGAACGTGGTGAGCATCGTGCCGGCTGTGCGGTTGTGCCCGGTCAGGACCATGCACCTACTGAATCCGACCGATCCAGAGCCACTAGCGATCGGGAGCTTGCATCCGGCGAACACTCGGGCGGTGCCGCCTGCGCTCGCGCCCTGGGCCGTTGACGCGAACGGGTACTCGTCGCACTCGTGACCGGTCGGGCGCGTCAGCGTCTTTGGGCACGCCTTGTTGCGGTTGGCGGTCTTGATGGCCGTGGTTGTTCTCGTCAGCGTCGAGGGCAACCCTGAGTTGATGGCCTGGGAGATGTGCGCGGTGACCAGGCTGTATGCACCGGTGCGGTAGTGGACGAGCGAGATGGGTCCAGCCGGGAAGACGCAGCCCTTCCCCATCCCGGCGACCGCGTTGTTGTCGCAGCGCGGGGATAGGGAGTACGAGGCGAAGACCCCGCTGGGGAGTGCTCCGGGCTTGGTGATCGTGAAGCTCCAGTTGCTTCGCACCGTCGCGGACTTGCCGTACGTGATCTCCGGTGCGAGGCGCCCGATCGCGTGGATGGTGTTGGCGAGTAGCGGTTGCTTCGTCAGGGAACCGGTCTTGCCCGTGCAGTAGCTCGAGCACTTGAACGATCCGCTGATGCTGACGCCGCTTTGCAGGTTGCCTGTGCTCATTGTGCGTCGGACGGACGTCTGGTTGAACACCTGACTGGATTTGGTGTCCGTGTACACGTAGACCACGACGGTCTTCGTGAGGGAGCCCGCCTGTCGGATCGCCCCGCCCTGTCGAATGTAGGAGACCGTGGTCGCCTTCGACGCCATGCACGAACTAGTGCGCCAGGTCAGCGGCCGCGACGTCGCGGTCGTACAGGACGACGGCGGCTTGACGACGGCGTACCCGGTCGCTGCCACGGAGGCAGCGGTGCCTGTCTCGAGCCCTTGCTGAATCGAGAGAGACGAGCCTTCGGGCACGTCACGCCCTGCCGCGAGGTTCGCCTCGACGACCGGGGACAGGCTCTCGTCCAGGACGACGGGGTCTTCCCCGATCTCGTCGAACATCGACTCGACCTCGGCCGGATCTGCTGCCATCGGCTTCTCTGCGCACAGGATCTCGGTGCTGCCGTCCTCCAGCACCGTCTCCTCGCAGTATTCATACTCGCCGCCGGTCTCAGACACTGGCCAGCTGGTCTTGGGGAATGTCGGGCGGGGAATGGGGAAAGTCCCCAGCGCGTATCCGTCGTGCTGAGTCAGGACGGGGTCGTGCTCGTCGACGCATCCCTCATAGTCGGGCGTGGCCGTCGCGGAGTCGATGCATGGGAGCGCCGTGTCGTCCGACTCGGTGTCACAGTCGGTCAACGTGGGGTCGCAAGCCGGGTCGGGCAGGACGAGACTCTGTGAAGCCTCGGCGGGGCCGGAGACTGGCGGCGCAGTGCTCGCCATCGCAGACCCCGGTAGGGACAACGCCGCGAGCATCGCGACTGCAAGGAGGAGCGAGATCCTCTTGTTCCTCATGCACACCTCATTGGTGCATTGGCGCATCTAGCGC
>NZ_JBHVMF010000048.1:0-9523 GCF_042797055.1 Streptomyces sp. NPDC057854 | reverse complement strand
CTGCCGCACGGGCCAGACGTTCGACAGCAGTGAATGGATCATGGACCACCACATCCGGGTTTGTGACGGCGAGCATGTCCCTCGCAATCTTCGCGGTGCTCTCGTCGAGTAGCCCGGCGCGGTCAAGAACCTTTGCCATTAGATAGGACCTTTGAGTGCTTATCGCTGGGTTGCTGGTCTCTCCGACCTCGGGTGTCTGCGCCCAGATCGGGGTGCTGGTATCTACGGCGGCGGGATCGTGAATTGCGGATCGGAGTGCGGAGACCGCGTCCGCGTCGTGGCGGAGTCTGCGCACGAGCGGGCCTGTGAGCAGTGGGAACAGGTGGGCGGCGTCCTGGACCATTATCTGGTGGTGTGCTCGTTCGACGATCACGGGCAAGGCGCTGGGCGGTGAAGACCGGACGGCGACGGCGAGCGTGTCGATCCACTCGCGACGATCTCGGGGTTTGCCGGCGCGGAACCAAGCCTCCAGGTCGACGAACATCGTGCGGCTGCGCGCCTCGGTCGGGAACAGCTCGCAGTACAACGCCCGCAGTTCCGGGGTGATGTCGAAGCCAGGCTGCTGCGTCAGCGTGTCTTCGAGCGTGCCGGTGGGGACCCGCCAGAGGTCCGGGTCGACCAGCAGGTCGTAGATCTCGTTCGTCTCTCGCCAAACCGAGCTGGAGGAATTCACGCTTGTCAGGCAAGCGACGAATAGGTCGATATCGCGCCGTCCGCCGCGATGCGACCAGAGCAGGTACTCGACACTGCTGCGGAACTGAGGGTTTCCGTTTGCCTCCAAACGAATGAGATCACTGATCGACGGGTGCGGCGACGAGCTGACGCTGAGCTGGCCGAGCACGGTTGCTCGAGCGTCCTCGCGCACGTCCCTGGCGTTTGAGGCCGACAGCAGTGTGAACAGGTCGTCGCCGAAGTGAGTAGACACTTCGTCCCATTTGGCGTTAAGCAGGTCGACCAGTTCCCGATCGATGCCTCCATACCAGTGTCGGAGCTGCACCCCTGGTGGCGTGGATTCTCCTCTGGTCTCTAGGAGACCGTCATGCAGCCATAGTTCGCCGAGTAACAGCATCCCGACCCACCCGGTCTGCCGCCGGTAGTCCATCGCCGGACCGTACCCGCAGAGCTCGGCTTGCACCTGTGTGCGCAACCAATCGGCGGCCAACTCAGTCTGTTCGTGCTCAGCACTTGGTGAGATCCGGTATCGCTCGACCCGACGGATCAGGCCAGTCAGTGCCGTGCGCTGTACCCAGACGTCGGGGTCCTCATTCCAGTCCTCGAGCACGTTGCGCAAGGTACCCGGGGTGAGGTCGGAGCGGGTTAGGGCATCGACGAGCACCTCCCGCAATTGCGGTGGCAAGTAGGCGAGTTGGTCGAGAACCGCATCCATCATCGCGTTCGCGGTGGTGTCCGTGCGGGCGCCGTACGCGCGCACAATCGCCGGAGGAGCCGGGTCGTGAATCCCACTAGTGACATACCGGGGGTGCCGCAATGCCTGCATCGCGAACGCGACGACCGCCTTATGCGCCGGCCAGGCGTTGATGATCGCGTCGACATGCCAGTTGAGGTAGCTCGTCCCGACCGCAGTGCAGCGCGTCGCGAGTTCGTCCGGATCGTACTCGCGCAGTATCGCGGCGGACTCGGAGTCCTTCGGGGTGCTGGCGACCCGGGCCCAGGCATCGGCGACAGCCATCGCAATGATGACCCGCACTTCGCCGTCACCCACGTCGGCCGAAGACCTGAGCAAGGCCACGAGCACCCGGAATCCCTCAGCGACACCGAGCGCGTCCAGCGCCAGCGGTGCGAGAGGTGCGGCTGACTCCAGAGGCCCGTGCAGGCGCTCCTCGAATGCCGCGCGCACCTCAGGCCGGTCCCGAAACCGTTGTAGCAGCACTGAACCGACAGGGACGGGCCGCCACGAATCCAGTGCCGGCAGGAGCGCGTCGAGTGCCTCGTCGTCGGGCAACTGTTCAGCGAGGGTGATAACACCATCGCTCAACCGCGGAGTCGAGACGTCTTTCCGGATGGTCGCGGCGGCCTTTAGCGCGAACTTTGCGTCCGCGCGCCACGGTTGTGGGATGAGCGCAAGGTTGTACAGCAAGAGTCCGTTGCGGTCGGGATTCCCCAACTCGTCGGCTACCCAGTCCTTGATCGCGTGGTCGTCGCTGAACGTGGTGCAGGCCAACAGCCAGGCCATCGACCGATTTCCGCCATTCATGCCATTGCCGGAAAGGGTCTCCAGCACGAACCGCGTCGCCTCTGGCTTCCCCGCCAGCGCATGCTGCACGAACGGGATAGCAAGGTTCTCCCAGTGCTCTCGCGGCCGCAGCCGCTCATGCCGCAGGAATCCTCCAAACCACTGCCGCTCCGCGTCAGTGAGGCAATCGAACTCTCCGCCCGGGGCCTCCCGCAGCAGGTGCAGGGCGCAGATCCGTAGCTCCGGGGTGATCTGCGATCGAGCCCATTCGAGGAGGGCGGGCAGCTTTGGCCAGTCCGGCCAGCCTGTTCCCAGGCACAGCAGCGCGAACGCCTGGTCGATGGCGTTCGCCCCCTCGCGGACGCTCGTCTCGATTCGAGCGCCGATCGTCACGTCGCCGGCGTATCGGATTGCTATCGCGTGGGCGGCGTTCAGCTGGACAGACTCGTCCTCGTGTCGCAGACCCCAGAGCAACGTGGGAAGGACCCCTGTCTCCGCGACCGCGGGGTCTCGGAGCATCCACAGCGGTGAAGTCGGCTCGGGGTGCGCGGCGTTGAGCCAACGCGCGAAGGTGGTGAGCAGTAGGGGTCGCAGCGACGCGTGTTTCGTCATTGATACCAGCGACGTGATCAGCGTGGCACGGTGGGTGATGTCGGCGTGCTCATTGACCCGGTTGACAATCTCCGCGACCCATTCTGATTGCCTACGCGCAGTGATCGCGACGTCTGCTGCGATAGCATCGGCGATGAGTTCGTATTTGTCGACCGGGTCCACATCGGTGTGCTCGCAAAGCCGGGTAAGCAGGGACGCGTTGACGTGTGCGTTGACTTGGGTGGCGAGCCCGGCGATCAGTACATCCCGCCATGTGGCGTCGCCTGCGCGCGCGGTCAAGACGCTCTCCTGCTCGTGGGGCGGGAGCGTAGCCAGGTGCTCGCCTGCCAGCTGATCGAGCAGAACCCGATGGAGGAACCCGACCATGCCGACGCCTTGCGGGACGAGTAGGCCATACTCGTCCTCCGCCTGTGACAGCGCTTCTGCCGCCACCCGGGCCGCGTCGGCCGCCGGATAGGCCAGGCCGTCGTCGCGGCGAAGCTCCTCCCGGAACCGCCGTTCCATCTCCTGTCGGGGACGAATGGCAGAACCGCCTTCCATGCGGGTCTGGTAGGCGACGCCACGGAGCACCGTGAGCATGTCGCTGGTGGAGAACTCCGATCCCGCCGCGTGGGTCGCACGGCGGCGCATTTGGGGGTGCTTGTCCACCAGAAGTTGGACCAGCGCGGAGAAAAGGTGGAACCGTTGCGGCGGCAGCGACTCTCCCCGCCATGACTTCGCCAGCAGTCTGAGAAACAGAGGTGTACCCAAAAGGGGACTCAACGCCGGTATCTGGGTCAGTTCAGCCAGGAATGACTGCGCGTGCGGGGTGGATGGAGTGTCGGCACCGATCGTGTCGGACTCCGTTAGTACCCGGGTGACCAGATCGACCTGCTGAGCGTGGGTGAGCGGTGCCAGGACCGTTTTCGTCCACGGCTCCACCCAGTTCAGCCGGTCCACCGCGTACGGGCGAGCAGTGAGGATCGCGCCGATTTGTCGCTGAGACAGGAATGACTCGATTAGGCCCAGCGCATACTCTGCGGATGCGGGGTCGTTCCACTCGTCGACGCCATCGACGAGCAGGATCGCCCGTTCGTCCTCAAGTGCCGGCTGCGTGAGATCCCAAGCTGACGGTCCACCTTGCTGGGTGATCCAGGCCCGAATCGCCGAGACGACCGAGTTTGTCGTGGATCCGTCGAGGTGACGGCATAGGAACCCGAACGGCAACCATAACGGCAAGTTGCCGCCGTGTGCCCGCTGCAGCGCCGCGGACTGCGGTTCGGCAGCGAGGATATCTGCGGCGGCAAACATGAGGAAGCTGGACTTGCCCGATCCGGGCGCGCCGATGAGCAGCCGTAGGCGCTCCGACTCGGCCCATTCGTCGACAGGAGTGCGTGGCCGGTCCGCATCCGCGGATCGGACCGGCTCGCGTCGCGCAGGTCGGCGGGTGCGGCGGCGCATCATCAGGGGTGTTCGCGCAGACTCTTCAGGTGGCTGGTCTGCCACCAGTGGATCCGTCTGCTCTGGCTCCATTGCAGGGACTTGTGAAAGCGCACCCTCCGGCACCGATTGTGTATCGAGGATCAGATACGACAGACCGCGTGTGTGCGTGCCGGTGACCGTCGGCGAGGCACCCTGCGACCGGAACGCGGCCCGGTAAAGGTCTCCGAGGGCCGCGCGGGCTGCGCGGGCCTGCTCGGGGGTGATCCGCCGGGCAAGCTCCGCAGCGCGGTCCGCTCCGCAGAACGCGGTCACCCACGCCCGTCCGAAGAAGTCATCCACCAGCAGAGGATGATCACGGAGGCGGGAGGCGATCTCTTCCACTCCCCACGGCTCAAACTCGATGCCGATCCCCATAAGGGTTTCCCTCGCGGAGCGGACTGCGGCATCCAGCTTGGTGTCGCGAAGCGACGAACTCGTGGCGTAGTAGAACCGAGAACACCGGTCTGCCCACTCGCCGCCGAGGAAGTCGGTGACCGCGGAGGTGATCGATGCGGCTGTGAGGCGCTTCACCCGGCGTGACTGCAGTGCTACGTAACTTCTTCCCGCCCCGGCGGCGTCGAGCGAGGGTGCTGCTCGCGCGTACACATCGATTCCTGCCTGGGTTTGCCCGGGCAGTCCGTACAGGGTCGCGTGCTCGATGTGTGCTTCGGTTTCCAGAAGCCGTGTGAACAGTCGCTCCGCGTTCTCCGGGGTCAAGTCGCCCACGGGCAGCAGAGCTTGCCGGGTCTGCACCGGCGGGTCCGGCAAGGGCCCGTCTGGAACAGACCACAGCGTCGCTGGCAGGTCGAGCTGTCTCATCGTCACGCTGCTATCTTGCCGTTCGCAGCCGACAGGTACCCGCTCGCTCGCTGCGTCGCACCGGCCGTGCTGGATGCGCATGCGCGCGAGAACCCTCCGGAACGCCAATCTGCTGGGACCGCACGCGCATCAATCACCGAGCCCGAAAACTATCCCGGCTCGACGGTGGTACTGGCACTGCCCCCAAGGTTCTCCTCATCCACCTTGTCCGGCAGCAGAGGATGTACCTGGAGTTCGCCTTGGACCGGCTTCGACGGCGCTTCGTCCAGTGGAGAGTCATCGCTGACCAGTCCCGGGGCAACTGGAGATGACCTCACTTCGACGTCTCGACCACCTGCCCCATCAGGACTTCCAGAGGATGCGCGCGAAGACTCTGCGGACGTCGACGTTAGCAACGTTTCGGTTTGCGAGGGCCTTCCCTTCCCAGGTTGATCGGCCGCGCGCCCAGAGTCAACAGAGCCGCTCGGATCGTTTGGTTCAGCCCGCGCTACAGGCGTGCCTGGTTCGAGGGAGCGCCTGGGCAGTGTTGCCGTCGCGATCGGTTCACCCAGGAGCCAAGCTCGCGCTTGAACTCGGAACTCGGGGTCGAGGCCGGCCGCCGCAACTAGGAAGCCGCAGACGTCGGCGACGAGCTTAGCCGCGACTGGGTGGAAGTCAGTACCGAAGGCATCTTGAAGTTTCACGCGCGTGCCCGCAGCCATCATTGCCGAGGCGGCTTCGGCATAGCGCAAAGCAGTTTGGACTTCGGCGGGCCGCCGCATGAGGCGGGCGACGAGTTCCCGCATCTGTGAATAGTACGGCGGGAGGTGATCGAGACGTTGTACACCCGCGGGCGCGACGCTTCGCAGCAAGTTTGCGACCTCGAGTTTCTCCCGCAAGTTCGTAGCGCCTCCGAAGAGATACTCCTGCAACCCGCGATCCTGGTCCCTCAGATAGGCGCTCTGGACGTATGCACACGCGTGCACGAGCGTGACGATGTACTGCCAGGCCAGATCGACGAAGAGTGCGAGGTGTATCCGGTTGCGAGGGCTGAGGTGCCTCGCTGCATCTTGGAGGTGAGCCACGAGCTGAACTGGGTTGCGGTGTTGCTCGTACACCCAGTAGTCGAACTCGCGGTACTCAAGTAGAGGCTCCAGGCGGCGGTCCAGTCCGGTGAAGGCTGCCAGATTACGCGCCACTGCAGCCCGATCGAAGAGGACGCCGAGTGGCCCCGTGTGATCATCCAGCGGGTTGCCGTACAACTGTTGCATGGTGGTCAGGTCGGCCGAAGGCAGAACGGTGATGCCCAGACGGTTCGACAACTGACGCGTCGCGTCGTTGACGTCGTGCTCGCGCACTAGCATCACGTGGTCGGCGCCGAAGAGGTCGCCCACTCCACGTGCCCAGAACATGCGCGCTGTCGGCCTGTCGCGCTTCCCAGACTTGCAATCCGCGATAGTCGACGTCAGTTGGAAGCCCGGCGCTATGAACACGCCGAGGACGTCGAGGTCAGTGAACGTCTCCGGTACGCTCGATGGCCCGCTGTACCCGCGGCCTCGTGGCGCATGCCCTTCACCTCGGAGTTCGACGTCGAGACGGGTGCTGTAGCCCATGCTCCAGAGCAGGCGCCGTACGCCCACCTTCAGCCCGAGGTCAAGCTCGGTCACAGCGCACTCCTTCCCATCGCCGTCTCAAAGACTCGCGCGAAGTGCTCGGCCGAGGGCTCTACCGATTGGCGCATCCGCTGCGTTGTCTGCATCGGAGCGCGGTACGCCGTACCGGCATTCAGGGCGCTGCGAGCGACTGAGTCCTCGACGCGGTGCGCGACTAACTCGCCCTGTGTGATGAGATCGCGCGCGATGCCCAGTGCTGCGCGGTTGTCCTCGGTGTCAATGAAGGTGGGTACCACCCAGGTGCCGCCTGGCATGGTGTCGGGGCCGAAACGGATCAGGCCAGCGTTTCTCATTAGGGCGTACTGCCGTTGATGGGCGCTGTTCGGGTTCAAGAATCCACGGTTCGGGTCGAGAAGCTTGTCAATCACGTTCACCAGTCCGGAAGCGGAGAGAGTGTTGTACTCCCCGTACCGCTCGGCGCTCCGCAAGCATGCAAGCACAGCCAGCGACTTCTCGAGCACAGGCTTCCTCGCGACAAGCAGAGTCTTGTCTGACACGTACGGAAGCGCCGCGAAGGCACGGGAGGAGCCGTCAGGCAGCGTGACGGCCGGGGCCATAACGAGGCCGCCAGCGACGGCCTCGGTGAGCACGGGGTAGGTGCCGGGGATTAGTTCGAGCCCTTGCTGACTCCGAACTGCTGAGAGCTCTTCAATCAAACGGTCAGAGCCGTGGGTCCCTGCGAGCGACTCTAGGAGCTCAGGGTTCTCGAACCCAAAGAAAGGCGAGTATGCGATGTCGCCATCGATCGTGCGCAGGGTCCGAACAAGACCAGACGACGTGCCGACCTCAATGAGGTCCGGAACTGCGGAGCGGTCAAGTCCGAAGGTATTCTCCACGTCCTCCAGCGGCACCGGTGCCTTGGAAAGTCCATCCACGACGCGGAGCAGTTGCTGCTCTACTTCGGTCGGCGCTCGATCGCGCCATGCTCCCCCGAGGGTGCTGTAGAGGTCATCGTAATACGGCACTGTCTCCGTGAAGGTGGTGACCTTGCCCCCGCTGCGCTGGACGCCTTGGACGTAGCCGGCATCCTCTAGCAGCGCGATCACTTCACCGAATGCCAACGGGTCAACATCGAGTTGGTAGGCAGCTACCTGGGTCAGCGCTTGCGCGTCCGTTACTACGTCCCGCCCGCGGATCAGTCCTGCCACTGTCGCGGCCATGCCGACCACTCGGGTGTCGCTCAGTGGAGCAAGCAGAGGTGAGTGCGGATCGAGGTTGCGGAGGCCGGAGTGGACATCCTGGCACCGCAGGCCCTCATCGAAGCTGTTCATCGTTCGTCTCCGTCCGCGCCTTGGGCTCTCGGCGTCGTCGCCACCCATGCATGTTGCCACGTACGCACCTGTTGCGGGCAGATCGACTCCAGGCGCAGGCGTCGGCCCTGTGCACGCGACGACTGTACTTTCCGGAACGCGCGCCACTGAGGGGTGTCCGAGACTCCATGCAGAAGGCTCCCCTGGGGAGGTCTGGGGGAGGTTGAGGAGCAACAAGCAAACATAAGTGCAGGTCAGAGCGTTGCAGTATTAGCCCTTGTTTGGGGAGGTTCTAGAGCGGAAGCGTCAGACTCTTCGACCTCTGACCTGCAGTGATGCTCGGTGCGCCTGGCCAGATTCGAACTGGCGACACCCGCTTTAGGAGAGCGGTGCTCTATCCCCTGAGCTACAGGCGCGCGGCCCCGGGGACGGGCCGGGGGACAGCCTAGCTGTCGGCGGCCGTCGGAGGCGAAGTGCGCCCGCACGGACGGCGACCGTCGGCCGTAGCGTGGCCGGCACCCGGTCGGCGCGCGAGGATGGGCGCATGCCCACCGGACGTACCGACGCGCCACGCCGCGTCCTCCTCGACTGCGACCCCGGCCACGACGACGCGATCGCGATGCTCCTCGCGCACGGCAGCCCTGCCGTCGACCTCGTCGCCGTGACGACGGTCGCCGGCAACCAGACGCTGGAGAAGGTCACGCGCAACGCGCTCGCGGTCGCCGAGCTGGCCGGGATCGACGTCCCGGTCGCGGCAGGGTGCGACCGCCCGCTCGTCCGGCCGCGGATCGTCGCACCGGACATCCACGGCGACTCCGGGATGGACGGGCCGGTCCTGCCCGCCCCGCGCCGCGCCGTCGACCGGCGCCACGCGGTGGACCTCATCGTGGAGACCGTGATGGGCGCCGAGCCCGGCGAGATCACCCTCGTGCCGACGGGGCCGCTGACGAACGTCGCGATGGCGGCGCGCAAGGAGCCGCGCATCGTGTCGCGCGTGCGGGAGGTCGTGATGATGGGCGGCGGCTACCACGTGGGCAACCGCACGCCGGTCGCGGAGTTCAACGTGCTCGCCGACCCGGAGGCCGCGCACGTCGTGCTGAACGAGCCGTGGCCCGTGACGATGGTCGGGCTGGACCTCACGCACCAGGCCGTCGCGACGCCCGACGTGCGCGAGCGGCTCTCCGCGCTCGACACCACGGCCGCCCGGTTCGTCGGGGAGCTGCTCGACTTCTACGGGGCGACGTACCGCTCGGCGCAGGGCTTCCCCTACCCGCCCGTCCACGACCCGTGCGCCGTCGCGTACGTGATCGACCCGGAGGTCATGACGACGCGCCGCGCCCCGCTGGACGTCGAGCTCCACGGCGCGCTGACCACCGGCATGACGGTCGCCGACCTGCGCGGCGACGAGCCCGACGAGTGCCGCACCCAGGTCGCGATCACCCTCGACGACACCCGCTTCTGGGACCTGGTCCTCGACGCCCTCCGCCGCCTCGACCCCGCCTGACGCTGAGTGCATGAAATAGTCGCGCTCGGAC
>NZ_JBHVMF010000047.1:0-14506 GCF_042797055.1 Streptomyces sp. NPDC057854 | reverse complement strand
GGGCCATGCGCGAGTCGGGGACGTCGGGTGTGCCGGGGACGTCGGGTGCGGAGACGGAAACGGCGGCGCCCACGGTGGTGGACGCCCCGGTATCGGCGGGAGTCATACCGTGACCGTACGGAGCCCGCGACTCATCCGTCCAATGCATGGAATGGTCATAATCGTTCCCATGGTGCATCAGCAGAGCTCACAGGGGCGTCTGTCACCGTCCGGGGACACCGCCCCCGCGGGCGAGCCGCGCGGCAGCGTCCTGATGCTGCCCGGGTACACCGGCAGCAAGGAGGACTTCCTGGCGCTGCTCGGCCCGCTGAGCGAGGCCGGCTACCGGGTCGTCGCCGTCGACGGCCGCGGGCAGAACGAGTCGTACGGCCCCCGGGGCCGCGCCGCCTACAGCCGCCGGGCCCTCGCGCTGGACGTGGTCGCGCAGGCGGTGGCGCTGCGGGACGGGCCGGTGCACCTGCTCGGGCACTCCTTCGGCGGGCTCGTGGCCCGCTCGGCCGCGGCCCTCGGGCCGCGCGCCTTCCGCTCGCTGACCCTGCTCTCCTCCGGCCCCGGCCCGGTCGCCCGCCCCCAGCGGATCCGGATCCGGGCGCTGCGCGCCGGGCACGCGCTGCTGGCGAAGGAGCGGGTGTGGCGGACCACGCGGTGGCTGGACAGCCGCGGCGAGCAGCCCGACGAGGCGGTCGACTCCGCCGAGGTGGTGGGCTTCCTGCGGCGGCGCTGGATGCTGACGAAGGTGGCCCAGCTGTCCGGCGCGGGCCGGCTGCTGCTGCGCGACCCGGACGGCGCGGCCGAGCTGGCCGCGCTGGCGCTGCCGGTGCACCTGGCGTACGGCTCCGACGAGATGGTGTGGGCGCCGGCCGCGCTGGCGGAGGTCGCCGCCCGTACCGGCGCGCACCACACCGTGGTCGAGGGCGCCGGGCACTCCCCCAACGTCTCCCATCCGCGGGAGCTGGCGGAGCGGCTGACCGCCTTCTGGGAGCGGGTGGACGGGGCCGGCGCCGAGGAGGAGCCCGTCCTGCGGGTCAGTACTGCGCCCTGAGGTGTTGCCAGAAGCCGTCGCGCAGTGCGCGCCGGAGGCCGCCGTGGGCGCGCAGCGAGCGGCCGAGCCGGGTCTCGGCCGCGACGAGGAGGTCCTGGTCGACGGCGGCGGGGAGGTACGGGTCGCCGGGCAGGAGTTCGGCGAGCCGGTCGCGTCCGCGTTCGGCGAGCCAGGTGGCGGCGATCTGGGCGCCCATGAACCGGACCTCTTCGCGCGAGGGCGGCGGCTCGGAGTCGTTCTCGTGCATCGTGACCGGGCGCCGGGTGACGTACGGCCGGCAGAAGTCGAGGTCGAAGGTGCGCCGGCTGTCGACCTCCCAGAGCAGCGCCTCGGCCTGGTTGGGGCCGTCGGCGGCCTCGATGCCCCAGAGGTGGACGCGGGCGCCGTAGCCCTGAGCGGCCTCGACGGCGGAGACCAGGTCCTCGTCGCCGCCGACGAGGGCGGCGTCGCTGATGGCGCGGTGGCGGGCGAGCGACTCCAGGTCGGTGCGGATGAGGGAGTCGACGCCCTTCTGCTGGTTGTCGGCGTTGAGGTTGCCGAGGCGGACCTTGACGTCGGGCAGTTCGGCGATCGACTGCTGTTCGGGGGTGTGGATGCGGCGGCGGGCGCCGTCGTACCAGTAGACGCGCAGCAGCCGGCTGTCGGCGAAGACCGTCCGGGCGGTGTCGATGAACCCCTCGATCAGGCCCTCGGCGTCGAGGTCGAAGGAGCGGCGGTCCCCGGAACCGGTCACCAGCAACCCGGCGGAAGCATGGACGTAACCGGCGTCGACGAAGATGGCGTGCGTGGACGGGGTCTTGGCCACCTCGGCCAGCACCCGCAGCAGGAGCTCGTTGGTGCGCTCCACGCGGGCTTCCAGCGCGGCGAGCGCGCGGGCGGGGTCGTCGGCGGGCGGGGCGGGGTGCGGGGCGTCGTTCATCGGCCCTCATTGTCCGCGCCGGGCGGCCGGGCCGCCACCTCCGCCCAGGCAATAGTTAGCCATCCGAAAATTTTCTTTAGCGTAAGGAATGTTTCGGGTGGGGCGGCCGTTGTACAGATACACACAGTTCTCCTCATGGAGGATCAACTCGGACGAAGGGAGAAGCCCATGCGCTTCGAAATCCTGCGACTCGACGACGTCGACGGCACGCCCGTCGACTCGACGGTCGTGGACGCCGCCTCCGTCAACCGGATCGTGCAGCACGCCGCGGCCATCGGCCAGCGCATCTGGATCCGGCCCGCTGAGACCTCCGCCTCGTAACGGGCGGATACCACCACGACACCGCGCCCCCGCGCGGACTCCGCGACAGCGGAATCCGCACGGGGGCGCAGTGGCGTCCGGACGCGGGGCGGCGGCGGTCAGGCGCCGCGGATGACCTGGGTGACGCCGTTGATGATCTGCTGCACGGCGATCGCGGAGAGCATCATGCCGGCGAGCCGGGTCACGAGGACGACGCCGCCGTCCTTGATGACGCGGATGATGCTCAGCGAGAAGCGCATGGCCAGCCACAGCACGACGTGCATGGCGGCGATGGCGCTCCAGACGGAGATCTGCGCGGCGGCGCTGTCGGCGTGCTGGACGGCGAGGATGACGGAGACGATGGCGCCGGGTCCGGCGAGCAGCGGCATGCCGAGCGGGACGAGGGCGACGTTGACGTCCTTGGTCTGCTTCGGCTCGTCGGTCTTGCCGGTGAGCAGGTCGAGCGCGATGAGCAGCAGCAGGAGGCCGCCCGCGATCATCAGGGCGGGCACGGAGACGTGCAGGTAGTCGAGGATCTGCTGGCCGAGGACGCCGAAAACGGCGATGACGCCGAAGGCGACGGCGACGGCCTGCCAGGCCATCCGGCGCTGGACCTTGGCGGGGCGGCCGGAGGTCAGCGCGAGGAAGATCGGCGTGATGCCGGGCGGATCCATGATCACGAAGAGGGTGAGGAAGAGGGAGCCGAAGACGGCGAGGTCGAACACGGTGGGGTGCCTTGCGGTGAGGGTCGAACGGTGGGGTGTCGGGGCACCGGACCGGAATGCGGAATTCCGGTGTCGGGGCAGGAGTGCCCGCCGCCCCGCGGCGGACGCGCGGGGACTCGGGCGGTACGGAGCGGGGCGGGCCAGGCCGGTAGGGCGACCGGATCCGGGCGCGGCGCGGTACGGCGCCGGGCGCGGCGGACCGGCGGGTCCGCGGGCGTGAGCCCTAGGCGGGGACTCCGCCGGCGCCGGGGACGGGGAAGGCGCCGGTGGCCCGGCGGGTGATCTCGCCGTAGATCTCGGGGTCGGTGGTGTACTCCCCGAGCCGGCAGGTCTTGCGGCTGCCGTGGTAGTCGCTGGAGCCGGTGACCAGCAGGCCCAGCTCCTTCGCGAGCCCGCGCAGCCGCGCGCGGGTGGGCTCGTCGTGGTCCATGTGGTCGACCTCGATGCCGTCGAGCCCGGCCTCGGCGAGGGCGGCGATCGCGGACTCGGGGACGACCCGGCCGCGCTTGACGGCGCCCGGGTGCGCGAAGACGGTCACCCCGCCGGCCGCCTTGACCAGGGCGATCGCCCGGGCGGGGTCCAGCTCGTGCTTCTGCACGTGGGCCCGGCCGCCGTCGGCGATCCACTCGGCGGTGAAGGCGCCGGAGACGTCGGGGACGACACCCAGCTCGACCAGCGCCTCGGCCACGTGCGGGCGCCCCACGGAACCGTCGCCGGCGATCCGGGCGACCTGCTCCCAGGTGACGGGCACGCCCAGCTCCTGGAGCCGGGCGACCATGGCGCGGGCGCGCGGCACGCGGTCGTCGCGGACCAGCTCGCGCTCGGCGAGCAGCGCCGGCTCCTCGGGGTCGAAGAGGTACGCGAGCATGTGCAGGCCGATGCCGTCGAGGCGGCAGGACAGCTCGGCGCCGGGGACGACGGTCAGGCCCTCCGGCGCGGCGGCGATCGCCTCGGCGTGCCCGCGGGTGGTGTCGTGGTCGGTGAGCGCGACGACGTCGAGCCCGGCCGCCGCCGCGTTCCGCACCAGCTCGGCGGGGGTGTCGGTGCCGTCGGACGCCGTGGAGTGGCTGTGCAGGTCGATGCGCACGACGCGGTTCTCCAGGGGCTCGGCACGGACGGGTGACGCTCCAGCATAACGGGCGGTCAGCCCGATTTTGTACGGATCCGCTGCGGCCTGCACCACTTACCGCCGCCGCCGGTGGCGGCGGGGTCCCGCCCCTTCAGCCGAGCAGCCGCGGGGTCAGCGCGCCACAGGGCAGCAGCTCGACCTCGGCGCCCGCGTCCCGCAGGTCGGTGAGGACCAGCTCGTCGTACATGAGCAGCCCGGACTGCTCGGGCCAGACGATCGCCCAGAGCCACAGCCCGCGGGCCTCGCCGGCGAAGACGGCCCGGTCGTGCGGGGTGCCGGTGACGTGCCACAGCGGGGTGGGGCGGCCGGCCGCGAGGACCTTCGCCTGCGGCGGCTTGTCGATCGCCATGCCGGAGCCGGGGTCGGGGCCGTCGATGCCCGCGTACCGGGCGCCGAGGCCCACACCCAGCTCCTCCGCCACGAGCAGCAGCTCGCCGATGCCGCCGAGCGGGCCGGGACCGGAGCAGGCGACGGCGGTGGCGCGCCCGCCGCTGCGGTCGTCGCCGGCGTACGTCACCCCGGTGAAGAGCCAGCCGACCGGAAGCGGCCAGGGCATCCAGACGGGCACCTGGGAACGGTTCGCGACGACGGCGAGGGATTCGACGCTCGGCGGGACGACGGGCTGGAGCGGATACACGGGCCCGTGGACGTCGCACTGCCAGGAGTCGGCGAAGAGACCGGGCGCCCTGACCCGACCACCACACTTCGGACAACTGGGTTCGCCCCTCATAGGGCTCAACGGTCCTCCCGCGCGGGCCTCCCGTCAAGGACGGCGGCAGCCGGTCACCCGTCCGGCCCGCCCGTTTCACCCCTCGGCGCGCTCAGTCCAGGGCGACGGACGCCCGCAGCGGATCGCGCAGGTCCGTCCCCTTCGCGAGCCAGCGCTCCTCCAGGGCCTGCGCCCCGTGCACCCGCTTCCACGCGGCCTCGTTCGGCGTCATCGGCAGCAGCGGCAGGAAGCGCACCGGGTCCATCGGCTCGTCCAGCTCCAGGTCCTCCACCAGGCCGCCCGGCTCGGCGACCAGCACCGAGCTGAAGCCGGCCCCCGGCCACAGCGGCTCGCCGACGTCCAGCGAGGCGCCGGGCGCGACCACCACGCCCTCCACCTGGGGCGTCGCGGCGAGCACCGCCAGCGGGCGCAGCACCTTGTCGGTGTCGGCGCGCCCGAGCCGCACGGTCAGGACCAGCTCGGCGCGCGGGCCCTTCACCGGGTCGGCGAGGACGGCCGTCGGGTCGGCCATCGGCGCGGCCGACATCCCGAGGGTGGCGTAGCGCACCAGCCCGGCCTCGGCGTCGACGAAGCGCAGGACCTCGATGCGGTCGGCGCCGAGGAAGGTGACCGCGGCCCGCGCGTCGGGGTCGCCCAGGGCCGTGCGCAGCCGGGCCTCGACCAGTGCAAGAACTTCTCCCATGCGGCGAGCATAGATCGCGTAGGGAACGGGCAAAGTAAGGGATTGACCCTCGGTCGGCTGATAGTGTTGGCCACTGGTCGGGTTTCCCGACAGTGCGTCACACGTCGTCCCTCACGAGGGACCGGCCGGAGGAGGTGGGACTGCGATGGACCGAAGTCGATCGGGCAGTACCAGTCGCTCTTCCGCCGCTCCGCACCCGAGCCCGGTGCGTTCCTCCCTCCGGTGACTGCGGGTCCCCGAACCGGGACCCCCCTCCGGCATCGCGTCCGACGGAAGAGCATCCCCTCTTTGCCTGTCTGAATTGCGACCGTCGTCGCCGCGATCCGCCGGTGCCGCCCGCTTTGTGGACGAAGCCTGCTCACGTCCCCATTCCGGGTTGCGCCACGCTCGCCGACGGCCCGTCCGTGAAGGAGAGCACGCCCATGTCCATGATCCGTGACCTGCGCGCCGCCGTTCGGCCGAGCCTGCGCCCCAGCCTGCGCAAGACCCCGACCACGTACACCAACTACGACCCGACCCGCGACCACTCGGCGTCCAGCGCCATCGTCGACTGCGCCGTCTACCGCGACGGGAGCCGCGTCGACGACAGCGCCTGCCTCACCCCGCGCGGCGCGATGTCGCAGGTGCGGGAGTCCGGCGGTTTCGCGTGGATCGGGCTGCACGAGCCGACCGAGGCCGAATTCGCCGGTATCGCCGCCGAGTTCGGACTGCACCCGCTCGCCGTGGAGGACGCCGTCCACGCCCACCAGCGGCCCAAGCTGGAGCGGTACGACGACACCCTCTTCACCGTCTTCAAGACGATCCACTACGTCGAGCACGCCGAACTCACCGCCACCAGCGAGGTGGTGGAGACCGGCGAGGTGATGTGCTTCACCGGCCCCGACTTCGTCATCACCGTCCGGCACGGCGGCCAGGGCTCGCTGCGCAACCTCCGCCACCGCCTCCAGGGCGAGCCGGAACTCCTCGCCAAGGGCCCCTCGGCCGTGCTGCACGCCCTCGCCGACCACGTCGTCGACGGCTACATCGCGGTCGCCGACGCCGTCGAACTCGACATCGACCAGCTGGAGATCGACGTCTTCTCGCCGGCCGCGAAGGGCTCCACGCGCGGTACCGACACCGGCCGGATCTACCAGCTCAAGCGCGAGGTGCTGGAGTTCAAGCGGGCCGTCACCCCGCTGCTGCGCCCGATGCAGCTGCTGAGCGAGCGGCCCATGCGGCTGGTCGACCCGGACATCCAGAAGTACTTCCGGGACGTCGCCGACCACCTGGCCCGCGTCCAGGAGCAGGTCGTCGGCTTCGACGAGCTGCTGAACTCGATCCTCCAGGCCAACCTGGCGCAGGCGACCGTCGCGCAGAACGAGGACATGCGCAAGATCACCTCGTGGGCGGCGATCGTCGCCGTCCCCACGGCGGTCTGCGGCGTGTACGGCATGAACTTCGACCACATGCCGGAGCTGCACTGGAAGTACGGCTATCCGATGGTGCTCGGCGGCATCGCCGTCCTCTGCTTCGCCATCCACCGCACCCTGAAGCGCAACGGCTGGCTGTGACGGGCCTGCCGTTAGGCTTCGGGCCATGACTGAAGAGCTGTTCCTCGTCGAGGAGGCCACCAAGAAGTCCGGCCTCGTCTGGGTCCGGGGCACCGGGCCCGCCCGGGCGCTCTGGCACGTCTGGCACGACGGCGCCGCCCACGTGGTCGGCGACGGCCCCGGCGAGCAGCCGCTGCCCGGTCTCGCCGACGGCGGCACCGCCGAGGTCACCGTCCGCAGCAAGGACAAGGGCGGCCGGATCGTCGCCTGGACGGCCGCCGTCCGCGAGCTCGCCCCGGGCAGCGAGGAGTGGGACGCGGCCGTCGCCGAGCTGAAGGGCAAGCGGCTCAACGCCCCCGACGGCGAGGCGATGCCCGAGCGCTGGGCGCGCGAGTGCCGGGTGCTGCGCCTCGACCCGCGCGCCGCCACCACCGACCTGCCGGACGGCTCGCTCGCCGCCGTCCCGCTGCCGACCGGCGCGACCACCCGCCGCCCGGTCCCGGCCGCCCTCCCGAAGCTGCTGTTCGGCCGGAAGCGGAAGCGCTAGCCCGTGCCTTCCGGGTCGGGCCGTCAGGCGCGGGGCAGCTGGCGGCCGTAGTCCAGGGTCTCCTCGGCGTCCGGCTCGGCCAGCGGGAAGTCCTTGTTCCACTCGGACAGCACCACCAGGCCCGCTCCCCCGCCGCGCGCGAACTGGAGGGGGTACGGGGAGCCCTCCAGGGCCACGTCGAGGGTGCCGCCCTCGCCGTCCGCGCCGCCCTTCACCTTCACCGTGCGGACGCCGCCGATCTGGTCCCGGTCGCCCTTCACCACGTCCCCGTGCAGCCCGATGATCCCGCGCAGCAGCTGGTCCATCTCGGTGAAGCCGCGCAGCTGCCGGTACGACGGGTCGTCGCGCGGCACCTTCACGTACATGTCGTCCAGCTTGTCCGCGGCCTCCGTGTCGGCCGCGCTGGGCTTGCCGTCGCCCTCGTCCTCGTGCGTCCAGAAGCCCGCGTCGGCCTTCAGGTAGAGCGCGTCGCCGACCCGCAGCAGCTCGAAGGTGCTGTTCTTCGTGGTGACCGAGCCGGCGGCACCGTTCTGCTTCAGCCGCATGTTCAGCTTGTACGTGCCGCCCTTGCTGACCAGGGTGCCGGAGAGCCGGACCGCCTTCGCGGCGTCCGCCGCGGTCCGCGCCTCCTTCTCGATCTCCGGCGCCGACAGTCTCCCGACCCCGTTCGTCCCCTCGTCCGGGTCGGGTCCGCAGGCCGCCAGCCCCACCGTCAGCCCCGCGCACAGCGCCAGCGGCACGGCCGCCCTGCGGAGCCGGGCGGCGGCCGGCGTCCGGACGGGCGCCGGCGGTTCGGACGGGATACGCGATGACGGGGTGCGGACGGTCACCTGCGCTGCCTCTCGTTCTTCGGTGGGGGAACGGCCCCGGCCGCGGACGTGCCGGGCGGGGCCGCCGGGACGGCCGGACGGGCCGGACGGTGCCGGTGGGGGGCGGCAGACCGCAGCGTACCCGGGCCGCCGCCGCGGCCCCGCAGCAGCCGGACGGCGGCGCTGCCGGAGCGGGTTCGATCACCTCGGGCTAGCCTGACCATGCGGCGCCCGGCCCGGGCCCGCACCGGCCGGGCGGCCCGCGGGGACCGCACGGCGACCCCGGATCGTGCGGCACCGAGGAGGCGCGAGGCATGGCGGCAGGCGCCCCCCGGATCTTCGTCTCCCACCTCACCGGCGTGCCCGTCTTCGACCCGGTCGGCGACCAGGTGGGCCGGGTCAGCGACCTCGTCGCCATGCTCCGCGTCGGCCGCCGCCCGCCCCGGCTCCTCGGCATGGTGGTGGAGGTGCTGAGCCGGCGCCGGGTCTTCGTCCCGATGACCCGGATCACCGGCGTCGAGTCCGGCCAGGTCATCACCACCGGCGTGGTCAACATGCGCCGCTTCGAGCAGCGGCCCACCGAACGGCTCGTCCTCGGCGAACTCCTCGACCGGCGGGTCACCCTGGTCGAGACCGGCGAGGAGGTCACCGTCCTGGACATCGCCATCCAGCAGCTGCCGGCCCGCCGCGACTGGGAGATCGACAAGGTCTTCGTCCGCCGCGGCAAGGGCGGGGCGCTGCGCCGCAAGGGGGAGACGCTGACCGTGGAGTGGTCGGCCGTCACCGGCTTCTCCCTGGAGGAGCACGGGCAGGGCGCCGAGAACCTGGTCGCCACCTTCGAGAAGCTCCGCCCCGCCGACCTCGCCAACGCCCTCCACCACCTCTCCCCCAAGCGCCGCGCCGAGGTCGCCGCCGCCCTCGACGACGACCGGCTCGCCGACGTCCTGGAGGAGCTGCCCGAGGACGACCAGGTGGAGATCCTCGGCAAGCTCCAGGAGGAGCGGGCCGCCGACGTGCTTGAGGCGATGGACCCCGACGACGCCGCCGACCTCCTCAACGAGCTGCCCGACGACGAGAAGGAGCGGCTGCTGACCCTGATGCGGCCGGACGAGGCGGCGGACGTGCGCCGGCTGATGTCGTACGAGGAGCGGACCGCGGGCGGTCTGATGACGACCGAGCCGATCGTGCTGCGCCCCGACGCCACCGTCGCCGACGCGCTCGCCCGGGTCCGGCAGCAGGACCTGTCGCCGGCGCTCGCGGCCCAGGTGTACGTGTGCCGGCCGCCGGACGAGACGCCGACCGGGAAGTACCTGGGCACGGTCCACTTCCAGCGGCTGCTCCGCGACCCGCCGTTCACGCTGGTCGGCTCGCTGGTCGACAGCGATCTGCCGCCGCTCGGCCCGGACACCCCGCTGCCCGCCGTGACCAGCTACTTCGCCGCGTACAACCTGGTGGCGGCGCCGGTCGTGGACGAGAGCGGGTCGCTGCTCGGCGCGGTGACCGTCGACGACGTGCTCGACCACCTGCTGCCGGACGACTGGCGGGAGACGGAGTTCCACGAGGAGGGGGTGCGCGGTGGCTGAGCGGCCGCAGGAGCGGGACCGGGACCGGGACCAGCCGCGGATCGCCCGCATCCGGCTCGACCAGCCCCGGACGCGGCGCGCCCGGCTGCTGCCGGAGTACGACCCCGAGGCGTTCGGGCGGATGTCGGAGCGGATCGCCCGCTTCCTCGGCACGGGCCGGTTCATCGTCTGGATGACGGTGATCATCATCGCCTGGGTGGTGTGGAACGTGTCCGCGCCGGCGCACCTGCGGTTCGACGAGTACCCGTTCATCTTCCTGACGCTGATGCTGTCGCTGCAGGCGTCGTACGCGGCTCCGCTGATCCTGCTGGCGCAGAACCGGCAGGACGACCGGGACCGGGTCAACCTGGAGCAGGACCGCAAGCAGAACGAGCGGTCGATCGCCGACACCGAGTACCTGACCAGGGAGATCGCGGCGCTGCGGATGGGCCTGGGCGAGGTCGCCACCCGGGACTGGATCCGGTCCGAACTGGAGGACCTGGTGAAGGAGCTGGAGGAGCGCGGACGGGAGCGCGGTCTATTCCCGCCGGACGGCGAGCGGCGGAGTGACGTACCCGACCGTTGACAGCCCTTTCATAGCCCGGTGGTCGTCGCCGTACCATCAGACCTATGGCTACGGAAGACGCGGTGCTCGAAGCACTGGCGACGGTGAACGACCCCGAGATCAATCGTCCGATCACGGAACTCGGCATGGTCAAGTCGGTGGAGATCGGACCGGACGGCACGGTCGCCGTGACGGTCTATCTGACCGTCTCCGGCTGCCCGATGCGCGACACCATCACGCAACGCGTCACCGAGGCCGTCGCGCGCGTCGAGGGCGTCACCGGTGTCGACGTGACGCTGGACGTGATGAGCGACGAGCAGCGCAAGGAGCTGGCGGCGGCGCTGCGCGGCACCACCGCCGAGCGGGAGGTGCCGTTCGCGAAGCCGGGCTCGCTGACCCGGGTGTACGCGGTCGCCTCCGGCAAGGGAGGCGTCGGCAAGTCCTCCGTGACCGTGAACCTGGCGGCGGCGATGGCCGCCGACGGCCTGAAGGTCGGTGTCGTCGACGCCGACATCTACGGCCACAGCGTGCCGCGGATGCTGGGCGCGGACGGGCGTCCGACCCAGGTCGAGAACATGATCATGCCGCCGTCCGCGAACGGCGTGAAGGTCATCTCCATCGGCATGTTCACCCCGGGCAACGCGCCGGTGGTGTGGCGCGGCCCGATGCTGCACCGCGCGCTCCAGCAGTTCCTCGCGGACGTGTACTGGGGCGACCTGGACGTGCTGCTGCTCGACCTGCCCCCGGGCACCGGCGACATCGCGATCTCCGTGGCGCAGCTGGTGCCGAACGCGGAGATCCTGGTCGTCACCACCCCGCAGCAGGCGGCGGCCGAGGTCGCCGAGCGGGCCGGCTCGATCGCGGTGCAGACGCACCAGAAGATCGTCGGCGTCGTCGAGAACATGGCGGGCCTGCCGTGCCCGCACTGCGACGAGATGGTGGACGTCTTCGGCACCGGCGGCGGCCAGCTGGTCGCGGACGGCCTGTCCCGCACCACCGGCACCACGGTCCCGGTGCTCGGCTCGATCCCGATCGACGTGCGGCTGCGCGAGGGCGGCGACGACGGCCGCCCGGTCGTCCTGTCGAACCCGGACTCCCCGGCGGGCGCGGCCCTGCGCGCCATCGCCGGCAAGCTCGGCGGCCGGCAGCGCGGCCTCTCCGGCCTGAGCCTCGGCATCACCCCGAAGAACAAGTTCTAGCCGCGCGGGCCGGACACGGCGAAGGGGCACCCCGGTGCGGGGTGCCCCTTCGCCGTGCCGGACGTCAGGCGTACGCGGCGAGGTCCTTGATCTGCGCGAAGCCGAGGCCGTACGCGCTCATCCCCCGCCCGTATGCCCCGAGGTGCACGTCGCCGGCCGAGCCGGCGAGGACCCAGCCGAACTCGGACTCGCGGTAGTGGAAGGGCACCGGCACGCCGTCCACCGGCAGCGACAGCGTCGTCCACGCGGGCCCGTCGAGGTCGTCGGCCAGCTCGAAGGCCGTCTCGGTCTGCTGGTCGAGCCAGTGGTCGCGCAGCCCGTGGTCGAGGGAGGCGGGCCAGGTGTGGGCGAGCAGCCCGGAGCCGGCCAGCCAGGCGGCGGAGGAGACGGTGGTGGCGTCGAGGACGCCGGTGCCGTCGCCGGTGCGCCGGACGGGGTGCGCGGCGACCGTCACGACGACGGCGAACCGCTCCTTCTCCCCGCCGGCGGCCTCGGACCTTATCGACGGCTCGTCGCCGTGGCCCACCGAACCGTGCTGGACGGTGCCGTCCGCCGCCGTGCCGATCTGCATCAGCCGGCGGGGCCCGGTGAACGCCTCGTCGAGCCCGTACCAGGCGAAGGGTGCGCGCAGAAAGCCCTCGGCTTCCACCCGACTCGTCGTCTTCATCTCGGCCGCCTCCTCGTTCCTCCCCCGGACTCCGTCCGGGGGTACCCCCAAAGCAAGGAGGATAGCGACCGGCCGGTGACCGCCCGTGTCAGCCCACGTCAGATGGCGTTGTCGGGTGGCCGGTCAGCTGCCGTCAGGAGCCGTCAGGTGGCGTCGGAGTCGTACGGCGGGCGCTCGGGCGCGGCCGGCGGGTCCTGCTTCTTGAGCAGGTCGGGGCCGGAGCCGTTGACCGTCGCGGGGGCGGCGGTGGGGGTGCTCTCGCGTCCGTTGACGGCGTCGGCGACCTCGTTCATCTCCTTGCGGAGGTCGAACGTGGAGCGCAGCTCCTTCAGCTCGCTGAGGTCCTCGTTGCCGTCGAGCTGCTTGCGGATGAAGGTCTTCGGGTTGAGGTCCTCGAACTCGAAGTCCTTGAACTCGGGGCCGAGCTCGCTGCGGATGTCCTGCTTGGCGCTGTCGGAGAACTCGCGGACCTTCCGGATGAAGCGCGAGACGTCCTGGACGACCTTCGGCAGCTTGTCCGGGCCGAAAATGAGCACGGCGAGCACGATGAGCGTCACCAGCTCGAGTGCGCCTATGTCGCTGAACACCTAGTAGCTCCTTCACGCCGGACCAGGGCGGCCCGCACCACGGTACCCGCCCGAGCTGCGGGACGGGTACCTTGCGATGTCCGCCACATGTACCTCAGGTGCCCTGCGCCGATCCGAGCGTGACGGTGCGGGTCAGTTCCCTGCCGTCGCGGGTCAGGGTGAGGACGAGGGCGTCGCCGGGGCGGTGGGCGCGGATCTTCACGATCAGCTCCTCGCCGTTGTGGACGCGCTGGCCGTCGACCTTGGTGATGACGTCGCCGGGGCGCAGGCCGGCCTTGGCTGCGGGGCCGTCGGGGGTGACGGACGGGGTGCCGTCCTTGCCCTTGTCGCCGACGCGGGCGCCGTCGCCGGTGAACTGCATGTCGAGGCTGACGCCGATGACGGGGTGGGTGGCCTTGCCGGTGTTGATGAGCTCCTCGGCGACCCGCTTGCCCTGGTTGACCGGGATGGCGAAGCCGAGGCCGATGGAGCCGGCCTGGGCGCCGTCGCCGCCGTCGCCGGAGCCGCCGGCGGCGCGGATGGCGCTGTTGATGCCGATGACGCGGCCCTTGCCGTCGAGGAGGGGGCCGCCGGAGTTGCCCGGGTTGATGGGCGCGTCGGTCTGAAGGGCGTCGACGTAGGAGATGTCGCTGCCGTCGCCCTTCTCGCCGCCGGCAGTGATGGGCCGCTCCTTGGCGCTGATGATGCCGGAGGTGACCGTGTTGGAGAGGTCGAAGGGCGCGCCGATGGCGACGACGGGGTCGCCGACGCGGACGTCGTCGGAGTTGCCGAGCGGGAGGGGCTTGAGGCCGGTGACGCCCTTGACCTGGACGACGGCGAGGTCGTAGCCGGCGTCCTTGCCGATGAGCTCGGCGGAGGCGGTCTCGCCGCTGGAGAAGGTGACGGTGATGTCGCCGGAGGACTCGGCGGCGTCGACGACGTGGTTGTTGGTGAGGATGTGGCCGCGGTTGTCGAGGACGAAGCCGGTGCCGGTGCCGGCCGAGCCGCCGCCGCTGACGTGCAGGGTGACGACGCCGGGCAGGGCGGCGGCGGCGATGCCGGCGACGCTGTCGGGGGCGCGGTCGGTGGTGCCGCCCCCGGCCTGCGGGAGGTGGACGGTGCCGATCCCGCCGTTGCGCTCCACGTAGGCGCCGACGCCGCCGCCGATGACGCCGGTGACGAGGGCGAAGAGGAGCGCGCCGACGAGGGCGAGGCCGCGCCGGGACTTCTTCTTCCGGGCGGGCGGCGGTACGGCTCCGGGGGCGGCGCCCCAGGGGTCGTACTGGCCCCAGGCGTGCGGCTGCGGCGGCACGGGCCCCTGCGGCGGCGGTACGGCCCCGGGCGGGGGCACGGCGGCCTGCGGGGCGGTCACGGGCGCGGCGGGCCGCTGGACGGGCGGAGCGGGCGCCCACGGCCCGGGCTCGCCGTAGGGCGGCGTCCGGTACTCGTCGGGCTCGTGCAGCGGCTGCGGCGCGGGCGCCGCGGCGGCCGGCACGGGCTCGGACTCGGGCGCGGCGGCGGGCGCGGGCACGGCG
>NZ_JBHVMF010000046.1:0-19954 GCF_042797055.1 Streptomyces sp. NPDC057854 | reverse complement strand
GCCGACGGAAAAAGGCGGTGCCCCGGACCTTCCGCAGGTCCGGGGCACCGCCTTTTTCCGTCTCGTGCGCGTCAGCGCATCTTTCCGCCGCGCGGCATCTTCATGCCCTTCGGCATGGGGCCCTTCGGCAGCGGCATGTTGCTCATGAGGTCGCCCATCGCCCGCAGCCGGTCGTTGGCGGCCGTCACCTGGGGGCCGCTGAGCAGGCGGGGCAGCTTCAGCATCTTGGTGCGGACCTTCTTGAGCGGGACCTGGCCCTGCTCCTCGTCGTTGCCGACGACGATGTCCGTCACCGGCACGTCGACCAGGATGCGGGCCATCTTCTTCTTCTCGGCCGCGAGGAGGGGCTTCAGCCGGTTCGGGTTGCCTTCGCCGACCAGGACGATGCCCTGGCGGCCGACGGCCCGGTGCACCACGTCCTGGCTGCGGTTCATCGCGACCGCGGGGGTCACGGTCCAGCCGCGCCCGATGTTCTGCAGCACCGCCGCGGCGGCGCCCGGCTGTCCCTCCATCTGCCCGAAGGCCGCCCGCTCGGCGCGCCGCCCGAAGACGATCGCCATCGCCAGCAGCGCCAGCACGAAGCCCAGGATGCCCAGGTAGACCGGGTGTCCGATCAGGAAGCCGATACCGAGGAGGACACCGAGTACGACGATGCCCACGCCGGCCACGACGAGCCCGACCTTGGGGTCGGCCTTCCGGGTCATCTTGTACGTGAGGGCGATCTGCTTCAGTCGCCCGGGGTTCGCGGCGTCAGCGCCGCCCGTGTTTGCCTTCCTCGCCATGCCTTGAAGTCTACGTGGCCCGCGACGTCCGGCCAGACGCGGCCTCCAGGACGTGCTGGGCCTCGATGCGGTCCTTGGCGCGGCGGCGGTCCTCCAGGACGGCGGTCCAGGCGTTGCGCCGGGCGGTGCGCTGTCCGGCGCCCAGGAGCAGCGACTCGACGGCGCGCAGGGCGCCGGTGACGGAGGGGAGGGCGCGGGCGCGGAGGTGCGTCGGCGCGGCTGCGGCCGGCATGCGGGGTCCTCTCTCGGAAGCGGATGAGACGAGGTGGGGGGGAGTCATGGTGGCGGTGCGTGGAACCATGCTCACAGAACGGTGTTACCAGGGCATGACCCGGCGGTCAAACACTGATGAAAGCCCGGCGAGAGCGCCCGGACGGCGGAGCGGCCCGTACCGCCCCGCTGAACTGCGGAGCCGTACGGGCCGCTCTGCCCGACGTATTACTTCCCGGTAGTCACCTGTGCGGCGACTCACACGCGGCCACGGCCTCCAGGCCACCCGCGCGCGTGGCCTCAGACCGCCTGCACGGCCTCCACCGCCGCGCCGCGCTTCTCGATCGCCTGCTGGTACAGGCGGCCCGCGCGGTACGAGGAGCGGACCAGCGGGCCCGACATCACGCCGGAGAAGCCGATCTGGTCGGCCTCCTCCTTCAGCTCCACGAACTCCTGCGGCTTCACCCAGCGCTCGACGGGGTGGTGCCGGACGGAGGGGCGCAGGTACTGGGTGATGGTGATGAGCTCGCAGCCGGCGTCGTGCAGCTGCTTCAGCGCCTCGCTGACCTCCTCGCGGGTCTCGCCCATGCCGAGGATCAGGTTGGATTTCGTGACCAGACCGTAGTCGCGGGCCTGGGTGATGACGTCCAGGGAGCGCTCGTAGCGGAAGCCGGGGCGGATCCGCTTGAAGATCCGCGGCACCGTCTCCACGTTGTGCGCGAAGACCTCGGGGCGGGAGTCGAAGACCTCCTTGAGGAGCTCCGGCACCGCGTTGAAGTCGGGGGCGAGCAGCTCGACCTTGGTGCGGCCGGCGGCGCGCTCCGCGGTCTGCTGGTGGATCTGCCGGACGGTCTCCGCGTACAGCCAGGCGCCGCCGTCCTCCAGGTCGTCGCGGGCGACGCCGGTGATGGTGGCGTAGTTCAGGTCCATCGTGACGACGGACTCGCCCACGCGGCGCGGCTCGTCGCGGTCGAGGGCCTCCGGCTTGCCGGTGTCGATCTGGCAGAAGTCGCAGCGCCGGGTGCACTGGTCACCGCCGATGAGGAAGGTCGCCTCGCGGTCCTCCCAGCACTCGAAGATGTTGGGACAGCCCGCCTCCTGGCAGACCGTGTGCAGGCCCTCGCTCTTCACGAGGCTCTGCATCTTCGTGTACTCCGGACCCATCTTCGCGCGGGTCTTGATCCACTCGGGCTTGCGCTCGATGGGGGTCTGGGCGTTCCGGACCTCCAGGCGCAGCATCTTGCGTCCGTCGGGGGCGACTGCGGACACATCGGCTCCTGTAGCTTCGATTCTTCGGCGCACACCAGGGTACGCCCGTTGCTTCCATGCCTTGCTACGTCTGGCCAACCCGTGGCCAGAGCCCGGCATTCCTCAGGCGGACGCCGTCTCCACCGGCCGCTCGATCTCCCGCGGCTTCGGCTCCGCGTTCTCCAGCACGTCGCGCAGGTGCCGCTCCAGGACCGGGAGCACCTCGTCGATGGTGACGTCGCGGCCCAGCTCGTGGGCGAGGGAGGCGACGCCGGCGTCGCGGATGCCGCACGGGATGATCCGGTCGAACCAGGCGTTGTCCGGGTTCACGTTGAGGGCGAAGCCGTGCATGGTGACGCCCTTGGCGACGCGGATGCCGATCGCGGCCAGCTTGCGGTCCTCGCGGCGCTGGCCGGCGTTGGAGGGGGCGTACTCGGGGCCGTGCAGACGGGGGTCGAACTCCTCGTCGGTCAGCCGCGGGTCGAAGTCCAGCGAGAGGCCGCCGAGCGAGGGCCGCTCCTCGACCGGGTCGCCCAGCACCCAGACGCCGCTGCGCCCCTCGACGCGGGTGGTCGCCACGCCGAACTCGGCGGCGGTGCGGATCAGCGCCTCCTCCAGGCGGCGCACGTGCGCGACGACGTCCACCGGGCGGGGCAGCTTGAGGATCGGGTAGCCGACCAGCTGGCCGGGGCCGTGCCAGGTGATCTTGCCGCCGCGGTCGACGTCGATGACCGGGGTCCCGTCGAGCGGGCGCTCGCTGTCCTGGGTGCGCCGTCCGGCCGTGTACACCGGCGGGTGCTCCAGGAGCAGACAGGTGTCGCCGATCTCGTCGGCGAACCGCGCGGCGTGCACCTCGCGCTGCTTGTCCCAGGCCACCTGGTAGTCGACGGCGTCCTCGCCGAAGCCCAGGCGGACGAATTGCAGCTCACTCACGGCCATGCCTCCTCCTGGGTGCCCGCGGCCGGGTTCCGGGGATCGTCCCGGGGCGGGAGCCGGCCCGGCACCCTGCGTCTTACGCGCCCCTGCCACTGTACGGCGACCCCGCGCGAACGTTCGGGGCAGGTGGAGGCGCACCCGTGGTGAGGGCCGTGAGGGCCGCCGGGTCAGCGGCGGGTGGCAACGGGGGTTCCGGTTCCTCACACGATCGGATGAATGTGGGGCGAAGTGGGCGGTACGGGCCGGGATGACCGCTACATTCACGCCGTTCCATGAGGGTCGAGACGGGTCGCGACCTGCGCCCGGAAGGCAGGAGACCGCACAGCCGATGACGGAACGACCACCGCAGCGCGTCCCGAACCGCCAGCTCGCCGCGCTCATCGCCGAAGCCGGCTTCTCCCACGCGGGTCTCGCCAGAAGGGTGGACCAGCTGGGCCTGGAGCACGGGCTCGACCTGCGGTACGACAAGACCTCCGTGACCCGCTGGCTGCGCGGCCAGCAGCCCCGCGGCACCACGCCCGCCCTGATCGCCGAGGTCTTCACCCGCCGTCTCGGCCGCCGGCTCTCCGCCCAGGACCTCGGCCTCGACGCCTGCGCGCCGGTCTACGCCGGACTGGAGTTCGCCGCCACCCCCGAGGAGGCCGTGGACATCGTCAGCGGCCTCTGGCGCAAGGACTCCGGCAGCCACGCCGAACTCCGCAAGATCGCCTTCACCCCCGCCGGCCTCGTCGTCCCCAGCCGCGACTGGCTGATCGGCCGCGCCGACGACCGGGTCGCCCGCGGCGAGCCCGCCGCCCCCGTGCCCGTGGTCCGCCCCGGCGGGACCGGCGGCGGACCGGTCCGCGCGATCGGCACCGGCACCGACCCCCGGGTGCCCCCGCAGGGCCGGTACTCCGTCCCCCGCCAGCGCGGCACCGAGCGCGGCCCCGGCCAGCGCGTCACCGGCGGCGACATCGCCGCCCTCCGCTCCGTCGGCGACCTCTTCCGCACCCTCGACCACGCCTACGGCGGCGGCCACGCCCGCCAGGCCCTCGTCCGCTACCTGGAGCACGAGGCCGAGCCGATGCTCCGCGGCACCTACGGCGAGGCCACCGGCCGGCGCCTCTTCGCCGCCGCCGCCGACCTCACCCGGCTCGCCGGCTGGACCTCGTACGACATCGCCGCCCACGGCCTCGCCCAGCGCTACTTCGTGCAGGCGCTGCGGCTCGCCCAGGCCGCCGGGGACCGCGCCTACGGCTCGTACGTGCTCCTCACCATGAGCTGCCAGGCCGTCTACCTCGGCCACGGACGGGAGGCCGTGCAGCTCGCCCGGGTCGCCCAGCAGGGCGTCGGCTCCTCCGCGCCGCCCGTCGTCCAGGCGATGCTGCACGCCGTCGAGGCCCGCGGCCACGCCGTCCTCTCCGAGGCCCGCGCGTGCAGCGCCGCCCTGGTCCGCGCCGAGCGGGCCCTGGAGGCCGCCCGGCCCGGCGACGAGGTGCCGCCGTGGGCCCGCGCCTTCGACGAGGCCCAGCTCGCCGACGAGCTGGGCCACTGCCACCGCGACCTCCAGCAGTACCGCCCCGCCGCCCAGCACGCCGAGCGCGCCCTCCAGCTCCGCGCCCCCGGCTACGCCCGCAGCCGGCTCTTCTGCCGGGTCGTCCTCGCCACCGCCCGGCTCGCCCTCGGCGAGCTGGACCAGGCGTGCGCGCTGGGCGCCGAGGCCGCCCAGCAGGCCGCCGAGATGCGCTCGGCCCGCGCGATCGAGTACGTCCGCGACTTCGAGCGCCGCCTGGAGCCCTACCGGGACGCCCCGCCCGTCCGCACCTACCGCGACCGCGTCGCCGCCCTCGGCTGACCCCCGCCGCGCCCGGGCGGCGACGGCCTACGCGGCCTCCTCCTCCGTCTCCTCCACGGCCGGCGGGCGCAGCCCCAGGTCGGTCAGGACGGCCCCGGCGGCGCGCTCCCCGGTGCCCAGCGTCGAGCGCAGGGTGCCCGCCCCCCGGTGGTCGCCGCACACGTACAGACCCGCGAGCAGCCGCACCGAACGGCACGGGTCGTGCGCCGGGGGAGTGGCGAGCACCGCGTCCCGGGTGTGGTGGAGGGCCAGCAGCTCCCACTCGTCCGTGGACGTGCCGTACAGCGCCGCCAGGTGCTTGCGCACCCGCCGCTCGGTGTCGTCCGGCGGCGTCCCGAGGACCGTCGAGGTGATCAGCGGCCGGCCCGCCGGCGCCCGCGCCGGGTCCACCGCGCTCATCACCGCCGTGTGCGCCACCGGACCGCCCGGGTCCGACTCCAGCAGCAGCGCCGGCTCGGCCGTGGGCGCCACCGGCGCCGTGTGGTGCAGCACCGTCACCGGGTGGTACGCGGGCACCCGCAGGCCCGGCAGCAGCCCGGCCGCCGTCCGCGCCCCCGTCGCCAGCACCACCGCCCGGCAGCCGAACGTGCCGTGCTCGGCCGTGCCCACCCGTGCCGCCGACACGTCCGTGACCCGCACCCCCGTCCGTACCGTGCCCGCCGGCAGCGCCGCCGCCAGCCGCTCCGGGAGCGCCGCCGCGCCGCCCTCCGGCACCGACACCCGGCCGCGCGCGAAGGCCCGCAGCGCCAGGTCGGCCCGCCGGCTCGACACCGCCAGGTCCGGGTCGGCGAGGAGGGCCGCGACCAGGGGCCGCAGCACGGTCTGGACGGTCCGCGCGGGCAGCCGGCCCGACAGCGCCTCCCGCGCGGTGCGCTCCGGCCGGGCGAGCAGCCGCTGGGTCGGCGTCGCCGCGAGCCGGACCAGCGAGGCGCCCAGCCGGGCCTGGTCCAGCGAGGCCGCCGGATGCCGGGGGGCGCTCGCGAGGGCGCGCGCCACGGTGAGCGCGCCCCTCCGGTTGCGGGGGTGCGGGGCGCCCCAGCGGGCGTACCGGCCGTCGGTGTGGACCAGGACCCCGGGCGCGAAGGGGCGCGAGGTCACGCCGTCGAGCCCCGGCAGGGCCCGCAGCTCCTCCGGCGCGAGGGTGAGCAGCCGGCCCACCCGGTCGAGCCGGAAGCCGTCGGTCTCGCCGGTGGCGTGCCGGCCGCCGACGAACGGCTCGGCCTCCAGGACCGCGACCGAGAGGCCCGCGCCGGTCAGCCGCCGGGCCGCCGTGAGCCCGGCGATCCCGGCGCCGACGACGACCACGTCGACCTCGTCCGTGTGCGGTGTCCGTCCTGCCCGCTGTGCGCTGCGTGCGGTACTGAGCACGTGCCCCTCCCCAGGTCTGCGCCGCCTGTTGGGGGCCTATGCCCCCAACCGGCCCCCGGAATGCCCGAGTTCGCGATCCGTGTCGACTGGTGGGCACCGAGGGTAGGCAGCGCTCCCACCGCCCGGCGCCCGCGCGCGGCGGGCTTGCCGGAGCACGGGGGAGCGCAGGGAGCGCAAAGGCCCCGCGGGGAGCGGCGGTTCAGTCGGCGGCGGCCCGGATCGCGGCGTCGATGGTGGGGAAGGCGAAGGTGAAGCCGGAGGAGAGCAGCCGGCCCGGCAGCACCCGCTGGCTGCCGAGGACGTCGGCCGCGAAGTCGCCGAGGACGAGCCGCAGCGCGGGCGCGGGGACCGGGAAGGGGGTCGGGCGGCGCAGCACCCGGCCCATGGCGGCGGTCACCTCGCGGTTGGTGACCGGTTCCGGCGCGGTCAGGTTCACCGGCCCGGAGAGCCCCGGTGTGTCCATCAGGTGCCGCAGCGCGGCGACCTCGTCGTGGAGCGAGATGAACGACCAGTACTGGCCGCCGTCGCCCAGCCGCCCGCCGAGCCCGGCCCGGAAGACGGGGAAGAGCCGCCCCCAGGCGCCGCCCTGACGGGCCACCACCAGTCCGGTGCGGGCGTACGTCACCCGGATCCCGGCGTCCTCGGCGGGGGCGGCGGCGGCCTCCCACTCGACGCAGACCGACGGCAGGAAGCCGCTGCCGGCCGGGGCGCTCTCGTCGACCGCGCGGCTGCCGGTGTCGCCGTACCAGCCGAGGGCGGTGCCGCAGACCAGCGTCTCCGGCGGCTCGGCGAGTCCGGCGAGGGTGCGGGCGATCGCGGTGGTGCCGAGCACCCGGCTGTCCCGGATCTCCTTCTTGTACGCCTCGGTCCAGCGGCGCTCGCCGACGCCGGCGCCCGCCAGGTGCACGACCGCGTCGACGCCGACGAGCCCGGCGCCGTCCACGTACAGCCGCTTCGGGTCCCACTCGACCTCGTCGGCGGTCCTCGCGGGGCGGCGGACGAGCCGCAGGACGTCGTGTCCGTCGGCGCGCAGGGAGCGGACGAGGGCGGCGCCGATCAGGCCGGAGGCCCCGGTGACGGCGACGCGCTTGCGGAGGGCGGAAGGCTGCATGGTCCCATCCTGCCCGGTGCGGGGGCGGGCGTGGCAGAGTGGCCGGCATGACCGCGCCGGACCGTCTCGTCATCCGCACCGCCGTCCCGGACGACGCCGAGCCGCTGGGCCGGCTGGACCGGGCGACCTGGTCGCCGCTGCACGCGGTGGCGCCCGCGCCGGCGGAGCCGTACCCGCCGTTCTTCGACGAGCGGCACCGGCCGGAGGACCACCTCGTCGCCGAGCGCGACGGCGCCCTGCTGGGGTACGTGCGGGTGGGGCGGCCCACGCCGCTCCCCTCAAACGCGCACGTCCGGCAGATCCAGGGCCTCGCCGTCGCCGACGCGGCGCGGGGCCGGGGGGTGGGCCGGGCGCTGCTGCGGGCGGCCCTGGCGAAGGCGGCGGCCGACGGCGCCACCCGGATCACCCTGCGCGTCCTCGGCCACAACGGCCCGGCCCGCGCCCTCTACGAGGCGGAGGGCTTCACCGTCGAAGGGGTCCTGCCCGGCGAGTTCGTCCTCGACGGCGAGCCCGCCGACGACGTCCAGATGGGCCGCTCACTCCCTTAGCCGGCGGTCCACAGCGTCACCCCGCCCATCAGTTCGCGCAGGCAGCGCAGGGCGAGGGCGGCCGGGGAGCCGGGGCCCTCCACGGGGGCGTCGGACTCGGCCCAGCTCTCCAGCGCGACGCGGATCGCGTCGGTGGCCGCCGCCGCGGCCAGCCGCACCTCCAGCGGGTCGGCGTCCGGCCCGGCGAGCGCCGCCAGGACCTCGCGGAGCCGTTCCTCGGACTCCTGGTTGACCCGGTACCAGACCGCCCGCAGCGCCGGGTCCTCGGCCGAGGCGCGCAGCAGCCCCCGGGTCCAGCGCAGTCCCTCCGCGGCGGCCTCGTCCGCCGGGGTGAGGGAGGCGGCGATCGAGCCCTCCAGGGCGGCGGCCAGGGGGGTGCCGGGGGCGGTGGCGGCGAGCGATTCCCGCCAGCGGTCGCCGCCGCCCGCGAGGAGCGGGGCGACGGCGTCCTGCTTGGAGCGGAAGTAGCGGTAGAAGGTGCGCAGCGCGACCCCGGACCGCTGGGCGATGGACTCGGCGGTGGTGCCGTCCGGCCCGTGCTCGGTGAAGAGCTCGGCCGCCGCGCGGGCGATGTCCAGCTGGGTGGCGGCCTTGCGGCGCTGGGTCAGGGAGGGCGTCACGGGGGCGGGCTCGGATCGCTTGGTCACCGTACGAGGGTACGCGCCGGATGCCGGACCCGCATGACGTGCACGTGTGGCAAAACGTGCCACCGAGGCGTACGGTGGCAGCGATTCCGACACGAGCCCGACACCGAGAGGCCGCCGCCATGAACCAGCTCACCCGTTACGAGAACCGCCGCGCCCTGGTCACCGGCGGCGGCTCCGGCATCGGCCAGGCCACCGTCCTGCGCATGCTCGCCGAGGGCGGCCGGGTCGTCGCCGCCGACATCAGCGAGGACGGCCTGAAGGACACCGCCGCCAAGGCGGGCGACGCGGCCGGCCGCCTCACCACCGTGGTCGTGAACGTCGCCGACGAGGAGTCCGTCCGGGCCGGCGTCGCCGCCGCCGTCACCGCCCTCGGCGGCCTCGACGTGCTGGTCAACGCGGCCGGCGTGCTCCGCTCCTCGCACACCCACGAGACCAGCCTCGACGCCTTCGAGCAGGTGCTCCGGATCAACCTCACCGGCACCTTCCTCATGATCCGCGAGGCGATCCCGGCGCTCCTGGAGGGCGACGGCCCCGCCGTCGTGAACTTCTCCTCCACCTCGGCGATGTTCGCCCACCCCTACATGGCGGCCTACGCGGCCAGCAAGGGCGGCATCCAGTCCATGACCCACGCCCTCGCCGCCGAGTACGCGAAGCAGGGCATCCGCTTCACCGCCGTCCAGCCCGGCTCCATCTCCTCCGGCATGACCGACGGCTCCGGCGCCAGCAAGCAGTCCATGGGCCCCGGCCTCCCCGCCGACGCCGACATGACGCTCTTCATGAAGCTCGCCCCCGCCCTCGGCCAGGGCTTCGCCGGCCCCGAGACCGTCGCCGGCGTCGTCGCGATGCTCGCCTCCGAGGACGGCCGCTTCATCACCGGCACCGAGGTCCGCGTCGACGGCGGCACCCACTTCTGACCGGACCGCCCGCGGTTCGGGCCCCGCCCCGGCGACCCCGCCGGCCCCCGGCGGTCAGGGCCTGAACCGCTCCCACAGCCGGGGCAGCCGGGCCGCCAGGGCCTCCTCGTCCGCCAGGTCCAGCGGCACGCCCTCCGGCTCCCCGTCCGGCATCACGAGCCCCAGATCCGGCGTCTCCGTCCCGGTCAGCGTCTCGTACGCCTCGTCCGCCGCGAACCCCAGCTCCTCGCCGTCCCCGTCCAGCTCCGGATCGAACGCGTCCAGCAGCTCCGCCAGCTCGTCCGGATCGGCGACACCGCCCTCGTACACCTCCCGGCCCTGGCCGATCAGCCAGCAGCGGAAGGCGTCGAACCCCTCCTCGACGGCACCCGCCCCGTCCAGCAGCACCACCGCCGCGCCCCACACGTCCCAGTGGTACGCGCGGTTGAACCGGGCCTCGAAGTGGCGCGCGTAGTCCAGCACCGTCTCCGGATCCAGCCGGGTCAGCCGCTCCACGAGCAGGTCCGCCTGCTCCTCGGCGTCGCCCTCGGCCTCCTCGCGGGTGGCGTCGATGATCTCCCAGAACTCGGTCTCGTCCATCACGGCACCAGCATCGGGTCTCCCCGCCCGCGACGCACCCGGAAAATCCGATTCCATCCAGACAGAAGATGTCGGGTATTCCTGCCAGCCTGGTCGGCATGACCCACGAAACGAAGCCGCTGCACGGCCGGATCTGCCTGGTCGCCGGAGCCACCCGGGGGGCCGGACGGGCCATCGCCGTCCAGCTCGGCACCGCCGGCGCCACCGTCTACGTCACCGGCCGCACCACCCGCGACAAGGTCAGCGAGGTCGGCCGCGCCACCGAGACCATCGAGGAGACCGCCGAGCTGGTGACCGCCGCCGGCGGCGAGGGGATCGCCGTCCCCACCGACCACCTGGAGCCCGAGCAGGTCCGCGCCCTCGTCGACCGGATCGACCGCGAGCGCGGCCGGCTCGACGTCCTCGTCAACGACGTCTGGGGCGGCGAACACCTCCTCATCGACACCTTCGGCAAGCGCACCTGGGACATCGACCTCACCAGCGGCCTGCGGATGCTCGAACTCGGCGTCCGCACCCACCTCGTCACCTCGCACACCGCCCTGCCGCTGCTCAACCGGCACCCCGGCGGCCTCGTCGTCGAGGTCACCGACGGCACCACCGCCTACAACGGCACCCACTACCGCGAGAACCTCTTCTACGACCTCGCCAAGAACGCCCCCCTCCGGATGGCCTTCGGCCTCGCGAAGGAACTCGCCGACAGCGGCGGCACCGCCGTCTCCGTCAGCCCCGGCTGGCTCCGCTCCGAGCAGATGCTCGCCCACTTCGGCGTCACCGAGGACAACTGGCGCGACGCGGTGAAGCAGCTCCCCGACTTCGCCGTCTCCGAGTCGCCGGTCTACGTCGGACGGGCCGTCGCCGCCCTCGCCGCCGACCCCGACCGCGCCCGCTGGAACGGACAGTCCCTCGACAGCGGCCGGCTCGCCAGGGAGTACGGCTTCACCGACGCGGACGGCTCCCGCCCCGACTCCTGGGGCTTCATCCTGGCCAAGGAGTCCGACCCGGCCACCCGGGTCGAGGACTACCGGTAGACCGCGGACCGCTCACCGCCCGAAGGCGCCCGGTCCGTCAACCGGGGACCTGGGAGACCGTCACCGGAACGAGTGATCGCCTCCTTCCGGGAATCCGCTCCACCGCTGGTCAGACGCCGACCCTCACCCGTTCGGAGCTGATCATGAGCGGGCTACGGTGCCGCCGCCGGACGCGTTCACCGCCTCCGGCGGAAGCGTTTCGACATCGGACCGGGAGCAGGACGCGTGACAGTGAGCGAGCAGCGGGTCGTCCCCGCGGAAGCGGCGGACGCCCCGCCGCGGGTCCTCCAGGGGATGACGGCCGTCGTCACCGGGGGCTCCGCCGGCCTGGGCCGGCACCTGGCGGAAGGATTCCTCGCCGCGGGTGCCCGGGTCGTCTGCGGAGCGCGCGCCGTGCGCGAGGCCGCCGACCTGGTGGCCGGGCACGAGGACCGGGCCGCGTTCGTCCCCACCGACGTGCGCGACCCCGCGTCGCTGCGCCGGCTGATGGACGAGACGGCCGAGCGCTTCGGCGGCATCGACATCGTCGTGGCGAACGCCGGGATCACCCGCAACGGCCTCGTCACCCGCCTCGCCCCGGACGACTGGCGCGCGGTCATGAGCACCAACGTGGACGGCGTCTTCCACACCGTGCAGGCCGCGCTGCCGCACCTGCGGGCCGGCGGCACCGTGCTCACGGTCTCCTCGGCGATGGCGACCCGGGCCATGCCGGGGGCCGGCGCCTACGCCACCTCCAAAGCGGCCGTCGAGGCGTTCACCCGCTGCTGCGCGGTGGAGCTCGCCGGACGCGGCATCCGGGTCAACTGCCTGTCGCCCGGCGTGCTCGGCGTCGGCATGGGCGAGATCGTCGGCGCCGACGAACGGCTGCGCGCGCTCTACTGGCCGCGGATGCTCGCCGGCCGCGCCGGCACCGCGCGGGAAGCGGTCGACGCGGCCGTGTTCCTGGTCAGCCCGGCCGCCTCGTACGTCAACGGACACGTCTTCGAGGTCAACGGGGGGCTGATGTGACGGTCCGGGTGACGTACGACGCGGACGTGGCCTGGCTGTACCTCGACCGGCCCCCGCTGAACCTCTTCGACACGGCCCTCCAGCACGCCGCCGAGCGGGCCCTCCACGAGGTGCGCGCCCGCCCCGGACTGCGGGCCGTGGTGTTCACCGGAGCCCGCGAGCACTTCTCGGCCGGCGGCGACGTCAAGGAGATGGGCACGCTGACGGCCGATGCGGCCACCGCGTACGCGGAACGCATCAGCCGGCTCACCCGCGAGGTCGCCGCCCTGCCGGTGCCGGTGGTCGCCGCGGTGCGCGGGTACGCGCTCGGCGGCGGCTGCGAGCTGGCGCTCGCCGCCGACTTCCGGCTCTGCGCGCCCGACGCGCGCTTCGGACTGCCGGAGACCCCGCTCGGGCTCATCCCCGGGGCCGGCGGCACCCAGCGGCTGCCCCGCCTCGTCGGGATTTCCCGGGCCAAGGACATCGTCTTCTCCGGACGGCAGGTCGACGCCGCCGAGGCCGGCCGGATCGGGCTGGTGGACCAGGTCGTGCCCGCCGCTGACCTTCCCGGCGCCGTCACACGGTGGCTGGCCCGCTACACCGCGCACCCCGGCCCGGCCGTCGCGGCCGCGAAGCAGGCGATCGACGCGTCCTGGGAGGGCCCGCTCACCGAGGGCCTCGACCTCGAACGCGCTCTGTTCGCACCGCTCCTCGCCCACGGCGAGCGCACCCGGCACTTCCAGGGCTTCCAGAAGGTCCCGGCCCCCACCCCCTCCTGACCCCCGCCGCCCCGCACCCCTCCTCCGACACGAGGCCCGACGCATGCCGACCGCACCCTCCCCCCTCTCCTTCCCATACGCCATCACCGGCGCCCACACCACCCTCGGACCGGTGATCACCATGGACACCTGGGCCAAGCTCGCGCAGGTCCCCGACCGCCGCCGCCCCGGCGACGCGCTCGACGGCGCCTTCATCACCCGGCTCCTCGGCGTGGAGGGGGAAGAGCTGGGGACCGGACCAGTTCGCCACCCCCGAAGCCGTCGCCGCCACCGCCCGGGCCGCGCTCGACAGCGCCGGCCTCGACGCGCGCGACGTCACCGCCGTCGTGGTCGTCACCTGCAACCCGTACCAGACCCTCCTCGACCAGGACGCCTTCCGGCTGATGCGGCTCCTGGGCATCGAGGACCACGTACCGCCCCTGCAACTCGGCGCGGGCTGTGCCGGCCTGGCGCGCGCCGCCGCGCTGGTGGCCGGTCTCGCCGCCGAGCGGGCGCTCGTCATCGCGTACAGCGTCCCCAGCCGGATCAGCTTCGACGCGGACGGCTCGATGCTCCCCGCGTACCTGGACAACGCCGTCCATCCGTACGGGAAGAACCTCTGGGCGAGCCCGGCGCTGTTCTCCGACGCCGCGGCGGCGATGGTCCTGGAGCGGGACGAGGACGTCGACGGGCTGGTGCTGTACTCCCGCGACAGCCGGTCGTTCGGGGACGGCCCCGGCGTCGACGACCCGCTGATCCACTTCCTGGGCGGCGGCACCGAGTGCCCGTCCGGCGCACCCGGCTCCGCCGAACTGTCGTGCTTCGGCATGAACGCGCCCGAGATCGCCCGCTACTACAGCGGCGGAATGATGCTCAACCACGAGGCCCTGGAGGCCGCCCGCCCCGGATACCTCGACGGGGTGCGCCGCCTCTACACGCACCAGGCCAACCCGGAGCTGGTGGACGCGTTCCTGCGGCACACCGGCCTGCCGCCCGAGCGCGCCCCCAGCAACGTGCGCGCGCTCGGCAACACCGTCTCGCCGTCCACGCTGGCGCTCCTCCACGCCGACCGGGAACAGGGCGGCCTCGCGTACGGCGACCGGGTCTGCTTCTCCGTCGTCGGATCGGGTCCGGAACGCGGCGCCTTCCTCGCCCCGGTCCGTATCCCCGCCCTCGCCGGCACCCCCTGACCGGGCGGCCGGGCGCGACGGCCCGGTGCGCTCACCGGTACCGCTCGGCCGCCGCGCGGGCCGCCTCGGCGAACCGCGCGCGCAGGGAGGCGGGGGCCACCACCTCCGCCTCCGGGCCCAGCCCGAAGAGCTGCCCGAAGGCGACCTCCTCGTTCTCCACCCGGAGCGTCGCCGTCACCCGGCCGTCCTCCTCCCGCACCGCGCCCGCCAGCGCCTCCTCCGCCGCCGCCCGGTCCGTCACGTACGGCAGCCGCCGCGCCCCCGCCTCCGTCAGCCGCACCACCACCTCGGCGCGCAGCAGCGAGCGCGCGAACTCCGCGGCGCGCTCCGCCCAGAAGACGTCCAGCGCGAACCCCGGATCGCGGTCGAACCGCTCCTCGCCCACCGCCACCGCCGTGAACCGGTCCACCCGGTAGGTGCGGAACGAACCGCCCGCGCGGGCGCACACGTACCAGACGCCCGCCTTCAGCACGAGCCCGTACGGCTCCAGCTCCCGCTCGACCTCCTCGCCGCCCCGCCGCCGGTAGCGCGCCGACAGCCGGCGGTCGTCCCAGACCGCCTCCGCCACCGCCGGCAGCAGCTCCGGCGTCTCCGGCTCCTGGTACCAGCCCGGCGCGTCCAGGTGGAAGCGGCGGGCCGCCGAACCCGGCGCGTCCGCCAGCGACGGCAGCAGCGCCGCCGACACCTTCAGCCGGGCCGCCGAGGCCGCGTCCTGGAGCCCCATGTCCCGCAGCGCGCCCGGCAGTCCGGACAGGAACAACGCCTCCGCCTCGTCCTTGGCGAGCCCGGTCAGCCGCGTGCGGTACCCGCCGACCAGCCGGTACCCGCCGGTCCTGCCCCGGTCCGCATACACGGGAACCCCCGCCTCCGAGAGGGCGAGGGCATCACGCGTGACGGTCCGCTCCGACACCTCCAGCTCGGCGGCGAGCTCGGCCGCCGTCATGGAGGCACGGTTCTGGAGCAGCAGGACCATCTTGATGAGTCGGGCGGCGCGCATGACTCCCATCATGCGCGCCGCCTCTGACATCGGACCCTTACAGGCCGTAGCGCTCGCGCGCCTCCTTCACCGCGGTGGCCGGGACCTCGCCGCGGCGGGCGAGCTGGGCCAGGGCGGCGGCCACGATCGACTGGGCGTCGACACCGAAGTGGCGGCGGGCCGCGGCGCGGGTGTCCGAGAGGCCGAAGCCGTCGGCGCCCAGCGACGAGTAGTCCTGCTCGACCCACTGCGCGATCTGGTCCGGGACCTGGCGCATGTAGTCGGAGACCGCCAGGACCGGCGACTCGACGCCCGCGAGCGCCTGGCGCAGGTACGGGACCCGCTCCTCGCCGCGCAGCAGGGCGGCGTCCGCCTCCAGCGCGTCGCGGCGCAGCTCGGTCCAGGAGGTGGCGGACCACACGTCGGCGGCCACGCCCCACTCCTCGGCGAGCAGCTTCTGCGCCTCCAGCGCCCAGTGGATCGCGGTGCCCGAGCCGAGCAGCTGGATCCGCGGCGCGTTCGCGGGCACGGTGAGACCGGCCGACTCGGCGGTGTTGAAGCGGTACAGGCCCTTGACGATGCCCTCGTCGACGCCTGCGTGGCCCGGCTTGGCCGGCTGCGGCATCGGCTCGTTGTAGACCGTCAGGTAGTAGAAGACGTCCTGGTCCTCGCCCGGCGCGGCCTCGCCGTACATCCGGCGCAGACCCTCCTTGACGATGGCCGCGACCTCGTAGGCGAACGCCGGGTCGTAGGTCAGCGCCGCCGGGTTGGTGGCCGCGATGACGGGGGAGTGGCCGTCGGCGTGCTGGAGGCCCTCACCGGTCAGGGTGGTGCGGCCGGCGGTGGCGCCGACGAGGAAGCCGCGGCCGAGCTGGTCGCCGAGCTGCCACATCTGGTCGGCGGTCCGCTGCCAGCCGAACATCGAGTAGAAGATGTAGAACGGGATCATCGTCTCGCCGTGCGTCGCGTACGACGTGGAGGCGGCGATGAAGTCGGCCATCGAGCCGGCCTCGGTGATGCCCTCGTTCAGGATCTGGCCGTTGACGGCCTCCTTGTAGTACATCAGCTGGTCGCGGTCGACCGGCTCGTACGTCTGGCCCTTCGGCGAGTAGATGCCGAGCGACGGGAACAGCGACTCCATGCCGAAGGTGCGGGCCTCGTCCGGGACGATCGGGACCCAGCGCTTGCCGGTCTCCTTGTCGCGGACCAGGTCCTTCACCAGCCGGACGAAGGCCATCGTGGTGGCGACCGACTGCGAGCCGGAGCCCTTGTCGAAGGAGGCGAACGCCTTCTCGGACGGGGCCGGCAGCGGCGCGACCGGGTGGACGCGGCGGGCCGGGGCGGGGCCGCCGAGGGCCGCGCGGCGCTCCTGGAGGTAGCGGACCTCGGGGGAGTCGGCGCCCGGGTGGCCGTAGGGCACCACACCGTCGACGAACTGCGCGTCCGAGATCGGCAGCTCAAGAAGGTCACGCATGTTCTTGAACTCGTCCGTCGTCAGCTTCTTCATCTGGTGGTTCGCGTTCTTCGACGCGAAGCCCTCACCCAGGGTGAAGCCCTTGACGGTCTGCGCCAGGATCACGGTCGGCGCGCCCTTGAACTCCAGGGCGGCCTTGTACGCGGCGTACACCTTGCGCGGCTCGTGGCCACCGCGCGAGAGGTGGAAGCACTCCAGGATCTTGTCGTCGGAGAGCAGCTGCGCCATCGCGGCGAGCTCCGGGTCCTTGCCGAAGAAGTCCTGGCGGATGTAGGCGGCGTCGCGGGTCTGGTACGTCTGGACCTGCGCGTCCGGCACCTCGCGGAGGCGGCGGACGAGGGCGCCGGTGGTGTCGAGCGCGAAGAGCTCGTCCCAGGCGTTGCCCCACAGGGTCTTGACGACGTTCCAGCCGGCGCCGCGGAACTGGGCCTCCAGCTCCTGCACGATCTTGAAGTTGGCGCGGACCGGGCCGTCGAGGCGCTGCAGGTTGCAGTTGATGACGAAGGTCAGGTTGTCCAGGCCCTCGCGGGCCGCCAGCGCGAGGGCGGCGGTCGACTCGGGCTCGTCCATCTCGCCGTCGCCGAGGAAGGCCCAGACGTGCGAGGACGAGACGTCCTTGATGCCGCGGTTCGTCAGGTAGCGGTTGAAGCGCGCCTGGTAGATCGCGGAGAGCGGGCCGAGGCCCATGGAGACGGTGGGGAACTCCCACAGCCAGGGCAGGCGGCGCGGGTGCGGGTAGGAGGGCAGGCCGTTGCCGCCGGACTCCTGCCGGAAGTTGTCGAGGTGCGACTCGTTCAGGCGGCCGTCGAGGAAGGCGCGGGCGTAGATGCCGGGGGAGGCGTGGCCCTGGATGTAGAGCTGGTCGCCGGAGCCGGCGGCCTCGCCGGACTCCTTGCCCTTGAAGAAGTGGTTGAAGCCGGTCTCGTAGAGCCAGGCCGCGGAGGCGAAGGTGGCGATGTGGCCGCCGACGCCGTGCTTGGAGCCGCGGGTGACCATCGCGGCCGCGTTCCAGCGGTTCCACGCGGTGATCTTCCGCTCCATCTCCTCGTCGCCGTCGATGACGGGCTCGGCGGAGGTGGGGATGGTGTTGAGGTAGTCCGTCTCCAGCAGCTTGGGCAGGGCCAGGCCCGCGCCCTCGGCGTGCTGGAGGGTGCGGCGCATCAGGTAGGCGGCCCGGTGGGGGCCGGCGGCCTTGGTGACGGCGTCCAGGGAGGCCGCCCACTCGGCGGTCTCCTCGGTGTCACGGTCCGGGAGCTGGTCGAGCTCGCTCGGAATCTTGCCTACGGGATCGGTCATGATCGCCGCCTTCCGGACAGATGGGGGTGGAGATAAAAACGGGGGGCCTTGTCTGGCAGGACAGGGCGGCGGGCCGGGTGACGGCCCGCCGAAGACTGTAAACCGCCGATCGATGATCGATCAAAGGGTTGAAGCCGGAAACCTCTTCAGATCGAGAAAGTCGGCACAGGGTGCCGCGAAAAGGGGCACCGGGTGCCGACTTTTCGAACGCCCCGAGAACGCCCCGAAAACACCGGAAGCCCCGCCGAAGCGGGGCTCTGACCTGTGCGGACGCTCACGCGCGGGGTGCGCAGCCCAGCACGTGCGCCTTCACCAGGGCCCCGATGTTCGGATCGCCCCGGCGGAACGCCTCCACCAGCTCCTGGTGCTCCTCGGCGTACGACTTCTGCACCGTCCCCAGCCAGCGGATCGACAGGGCGGTGAACACCTCGATGCCCAGGCCCTCCCAGGTGTGCAGCAGCACCCCGTTCCCGGCCGCCTTCACCAGCTCCCGGTGGAAGCCCACCGTGTGCCGCACCTGCGCCGTGCCGTCGGAGGTGGCGTCCGCCTCGTACAGCGCCGCCACGTGCGGCTCCAGCGCCGAGCAGTCGGCCGAGAGCCGGGGCGCAGCCAGCTCGGCCGCGATCTGCTCCAGGCCGGCCCGCACCGGGTAGCTCTCCTCCAGGTCGGCCGCCGTGAGATTGCGCACCCGGACGCCCTTGTTCGGCGCCGACTCGATCAGCCGCAGCGACTCCAGCTCCCGCAGCGCCTCGCGCACCGGGGTCTGGGAGACCTCCAGCTCGGTCGCGATCCGGCGCTCCACGATCCGCTCGCCCGGCTTCCAGCGGCCGCTGACGATCCCCTCCACGATGTGCTCGCGGATCTGCTCGCGCAGCGAGTGGACGACGGGGACGGTCATGGAGCGGCTCCTCCGGGAGTTTCGTGACCCTTAGACAATACGGCGGTGTCCCCGCCCGGACACACATCCGGACGGGGACACCGCTGGTGAGGCTCGTTACGTTGCCTCGCGGGCGCACAGCGCCCTCGGGAGCCTTACAGGCCGAGGTCCACCTCGAACTCGCCGGCCTCCAGGATCGCCTTGACGGCCGTCAGGTAGCGGGCGGCGTCGGCGCCGTCCACCAGACGGTGGTCGTACGACAGCGACAGGTAGGTCATGTCGCGGATGCCGATGACCGTGCCCTCGGCGGTCTCGATGACGGCCGGACGCTTCACCGTGGCACCGATGCCCAGGATGGCGACCTGGTTCGGCGGAACGATGACGGTGTCGAACAGGGCGCCGCGCGAACCGGTGTTGGAGATGGTGAAGGTCGCGCCCGAGAGCTCGTCCGGCGTGATCTTCGAGGCGCGCACCTTGCCCGCCAGGTCCGCCGTGGCCTTGGAGATGCCGGCGATGTTGAGGTCGCCCGCACCCTTGATGACCGGGGTCATCAGGCCCTTCTCGGAGTCCACCGCGATACCGATGTTCTCGGAGTCGAAGTAGGTGATCGTGCCCTCGTCCTCGTTGATCCGGGCGTTGATGACCGGGTGGGCCTTCAGCGCCTGGGCCGCCGCCTTCACGAAGAACGGCATCGGGGAGAGCTTGACGCCCTCGCGGGCCGCGAACGCGTCCTTGGCGCGGGCGCGCAGCTGCATCAGCTTGGTGATGTCGACCTCGACGACCGTGGTCAGCTGGGCCTGGCCGTGCAGCGCCTTCATCATGTTGTCGCCGATGACCTTGCGCATGCGGGTCATCTTGACGGTCTGGCCGCGGAGCGGGGAGACCTCCAGGGCCGGAGCGGCCTTCGCCGGGGCGGCGGCCGGGGCAGCGGCGGCGGCGGGGGCCGCGGCGGCCTTCTTGGCCTCGGCGGCGGCGAGGACGTCCTGCTTGCGGATGCGACCGCCGACGCCGGAGCCCTGGACGGTCGCCAGGTCGACACCGTTCTCGGTGGCGAGCTTGCGGACCAGCGGGGTCACGTAGGCGCCGTCCTCCGCCGGAGCGGCGGCGGGCGCGGCCGGGGCGGCGGCGGCCGGGGCCGGGGTCACCGGGGCCGGGGCGGCCGCGGGGGCGGCCGGAGCGGCCGGGGCGGGC
>NZ_JBHVMF010000045.1:0-20499 GCF_042797055.1 Streptomyces sp. NPDC057854 | reverse complement strand
CGCGCCGATCAAGGCGCGTTACTGGCTCGTGCCGCGCTGGTGGGTGCCCCTCGCCGTGGTGGGCGTGCTCGCGGTGCTCGCGGTGCTCACGTGGGAGGTGTGGCGCGTGGTGGAGTGGGCGACGTCGCCCGCCAGCGGTGCGTACCTCACGGGGCGAATCTGGGAGTGGCAGTGGGTGGCGATGCTGCGCGCGGCCGCGCCGTGGCTCGCGCTCAACGTCGCGCTCGGGGTGCTGCTCATCCCGGCCGCGTGGTCGCGCCGTCGGCGTCAGCTCGCGCGCAGGGCGGACGCGCGCCAGATCGACGACGTGCACCGCCAGGAGCTCATCGAGAAGGCCCGCGCCGTCGCGGAGGACTGGAGCGCGGCCCTGCGCGCGGGCGTCCGCATGGACCCCGCCACGGGCACGTTCGCGGCGCGCCAGCGGCGCCGAGGCCCGCGGCTGAGCGGCCCGCGTCGGGTCGGGCTCCCGGGCCGGCGCGTGTGGGCGCTGGGGCTCACGACGCGCCCGACGATCCGGCCGTTCGCGTACCGGGTGCAGGACCGGCGCCGCGTGCCGGACTGGACGGCCGGCCGGTGGCTCGTGATGCCGGTCGTGGCGTCGGCCGCGCGCGCGCTGCTGCTGGCCGAGTCCGGCACGGGAAAGACGGTCCTCCTCACGCTGGTGATCCGGTCGGCCGCCGCGATGGGCTGGCCGGTGGTCATGATCGACGCCAAGGGCGACCCGAAGGACGCGCGCGAGCTCGTGCGCGTCCTCGGGGCCAGCGGGTTGAAGGTCGCCGTGCGGCCGCCGTGGAACATGTTTGACGGGTCGGCGGCCGATATCACCGCGCGCCTGATGCGTCTCCTGCCGCCGGGCGTCGGAGCGGCCCAGCACTACGCCGACGAGGCGCGGGGCATCTTGGACGCGATCCAGGCCCGGTCTCCGCTGCGCTCCGTGGACGACCTGGTGGACCGGCTGAGCAACCCGGCCGCGCACGTCCCCTCGCCGGCCGATCTGGCCGAGGTGACCGCCGTCGTCGACTCACGGACCGGGCTCACGGCGAACCGTCGCGTGGCGCGGTCGCTGGCGAACGCGCTCCGCCCGCTCGCGCCATACCTCGCGGCGGACGGGTGGACGTACGCGAAGCCGGGCGCGCACGTCGTCGTCGTGCCGCTCACGCCCGTGGACGCCGCACACGCCCAGCTCGGGGACCTCATGCTCATGGCGCTCCGGCAGCACATGGCCCGGCGGCTCGAAGCCGGCGACAAGTCGCCGTCGCTCGTGATCGTTGATGAGTTCCCCCAGCTCGTGACCGCCGACACCGACCCTGGCGACACCGCGGCGTCTCTGTTCGAGACGGCGCGATCGGCCGGGCTCGGTCTGATCCTGGCCGGACAGTCGTCCGCCGGTCTGTCGAACGACGAGGCGCTACGAACGCGCGTGCTCGCGTCCGGCGCCGCCGTGATCGCGGGCCGCTCGAAGGACCCCGAAGCCGTGGTGAAGCTCGCGGGCACGGCGATGCGGCTGGAAGCCTCTGGGGAGGCCCACAGCGGCGAGCTGCGCTCCGGGCGCGCCCAGCACACCTACGTGCTGCCGCCCCAGCTCGTGCGCGAGGCGTGGGACGGGCGGTTCTGGCTCATCAACCGCGCCGCGGTCGCGCCGTTCCGCGTGCTGCCGCCCGCGCCGCCCGAGAAGCCGAAGAAGAAGGCCGGCGAGGGTGAGCCGGCCGAGGTCGACGCGACGCCGGCCGTCGTCGACGAGGCGGCGACCGAGCTCGTCGCCGTCGAGGACCTGGCCGACGCTGCCGGCCCCGAGGAGGACCACCAGGCGCCCGCGCCGGTCGACGAGGGCGGCGCCGACCCGTACGCCGAGCTCGTCTACGAGCCCACGGACGACGACGCGCCGCCGCCCGACGACGCCCCGCCGCCCGAGGCTCCGAAGGCCGAACGTGTGCCGGCGGCCGCGCCCCCGGCTCGAGGATTCAGCGCGACCAAGCGACCCACCACGACGAAGGGGAAGTGACGTGAATTTCTACGTGAACGCCGGGGACGGCACGAGCGGGCGCTACGCCGACACGTTGCAGTTCGTCGACGACCGCGGCGTGACGTACACGGTCGCGATCGCTCGCACGATCGACTACACGCCGAGCGTGACCGTCGTGGGCGCCAACGGTGAGCGGCACGAGCTGGCCGACGTCGACGACGCCGGGCGGCAGATCGCGCGCCTGCTCGTGCTGTGCCGGGATCAGAGCTTGGTCGTCGACACGGCCCGCGGCACGCAGGCGCGGGGGGACGAGTCGACGACGGCGGACGTGTACCCGCCGCGCCAGCACCCCAGGATCATCGTCAAGGGGTGACCAGCAGGCCCGCGCAGGTGCGGGCGGGGTTCGGGTGCGCGGGCCGCTTCGCGGCCCGCGTGCTCGCGCCTACGGCGCGATTTTCCTTCCCCTCCTGGCTCTCCATCATCGCCGGGCCGGGGCTCCGCGCAAGGCCCGCGCCTACGGCGCCGGCTCTCCTCCGGAACTTTCGGGCCGCGGTCGCTTCGCTCCCTTATTTCGGCCCGAAACTTCCTCCCCCGACCCGGTTCCGGGCCTTGCACTCCACCCCGTCCCGGCGGTGATTACGACGCCAGGAGGGCGCGGAAAAAGGTCGGGGCCACGCAGGTGGTTGCGGCCCGTAGGGAAGGGAACCCAGAGCATGACTGACCTGCTGGACCTGCTTGCACAGGTCGAGGCGAGCGACGACGAGCCCCACGTGCTGCACATGGTGATGCCGAACATGGCGCCCGCGTGCGGTGCGGACCTGTTCCGGCTCTACGACGCCGCCCGGAGCGACGGCATCAAGCGGACGACGCTCACGACGGCGCGCACGACGTGCCCCGACTGCCTCGCGGTCGGGGACCTGCGCGCGCTGGTCGTCGAGATGCAGAGCAGGCAGGCTGACGTGACGAACTGACCCGCAGGCGTAGACAGGAAGCCCCCACAAACGTAGGGTTCTGTTTGACAGAACCCTACGTTTTGTCTTACAATTCTAGTATGGCGATCACGTGGAAGGGCAGCACCTTCAAGCACGGTGTCACGCGCGACGAGGTGCTGTATGCGCTGCAACACCCCGTGCACGTCGAGCCCGAGTTTGACGAGTCCCGCGAGGGCACGGGCGAGGTCGCGGACCTGTACATCGGCCCCGGCCGTCTGGGCGGGGAATTGCTGGAAGTGATGGTGCACCGTCGTCTCCCGCGGGAAATCGTGGTGTTCCACGCGATGCCCGTCCGGCGCAAGTTCCTGCACTTGATCGAGGAGGAGGAGTGATGACGAACGAGGCTCCCGGGCGAGGCCCGGACTATGACGCATGGGCCGCGCAGATCGAGGCGGACGACCGCCCCGTGAAGCGCACGGGCAAGGCCCTGCGCGGCGAGGCCGCGCGCGCCTACGCCCACCAGATGCTCACCGCGGCCGCCGAGACCCCCGAGGAGGTCGAGGCGGTCGAGCGCGCGGCAGCGGGCGGACGCCCCACGCTGGCCGCGACGAGCCCCAAGGGCACGTCGCCGCTGTGGCAGGTGCGCGCGCCCGAGCACCTGGACGCCGCGTTGCGCGCCCGCGCGGAGGCCGAGGGGCGTTCCTTCTCCGCGGTGCTGCGCGACGCCGCCAGCGAGTACCTGAACCGGCACGCGAGCTGAGGAGCGACCATGACGACGAACAGCCCGACACCGCGCCGCGTGTGGCCCAGCGAAGCCGCCTCAGGGTTCGTCGCCGCACGCCTGGCGGCCGTCGTCGCGCCCGACGACCTCGCGGCAGCGCTGCGCGTGATGCGCGCCGCGGCCGCGACGCCCCTGCGCGACCTTGAGCGGAAGATCACGACGGACGGGCTAGGGAACCCGATCACGGACACCGAGGAGCAGCGGGACGCTCAGGCGACCTGGTCGCAGGCGTGGGACCTCACCGACCGTGCTCGCGGCTGGGTGAGCCTGCTCGACGCCGCGACCGAGGCACGGCCGTGATCGTCCACGGGACCTACCAGGCCAAGCCCGACCCCGGGCAGCCCGCAGACGGTCCTGTGCGTGAGGTCGCGGTCGAGGCCGCGACGTACGAGGGTGCGCGCGCCATGCTTCACGAGCAGGTGCACGACGGAGAACGACTGACCGGAATCCGCGTCGAGGGCCGTGCCGACGGGCACGGGTAGGGGGACAACACGCGCCGAGCCATACGCGCCCCGGCTGCCCTCCGTCGAGGGTGGCCGGGGCGCGTTGTTCTCACCGCTGACATGCGGAACATTTTTTGACACGTACGTGTCAACAATGCGAGAATGAAGCCATGACAACGACCGGCACCGCCGCCCTCGTGACCGCCGTAGAGACGACGTGGACCGCGATTCGCGAGAACCACCCCGACACCCCCGAGGTGATCGTCACCGTGGGCGCAGGTAGCGGCGGCCGCGGGGGCGGCCTCACGCTCGGGCACTTCGCGCCGTCGCGCTGGGTGCGCGGCGAGGACGACGTTCACGAGCTCTTCGTGGGCGGCGAGGGCCTGGCCCGCGGCGCGGCCGCGGTGCTTGGCACCCTGCTCCACGAGGCGGCCCACGGCATCGCGTCGACGCGCGAGATTCAGGACACCTCCCGGCAGGGCCGCTACCACAACAAGAAGTTCCGGGCGCTCGCGGCCGAGGTCGGTATCGAGGTCGAGCACTCGCAGCAGCTCGGCTACTCGACGACGACGGTCCCCGACGCGACGGCGCAGCGCTACGCCGCCGAGGTGGCCGCGCTCGCGGCCGCGATGAGCGCGTACCGGCGCGCCGAGGTCGGCGCCGAGGGGCGCACGTCCAACAACAACGGCGCGTCCCTGGTGTGCGGGTGCGGCCGGAAGATCCGTGCCTCGCGGAGCGTCGTCGAGGCCGGGCCGATCCTGTGCGGACTGTGCGGCGAGCCGTTCGCCGCGCCCGAGGAGGACGAGGGCTGACGAACCGGCCACCAGGCCCGCCCGGGGCGCTCCCCCGGGCGGGCCGTTGTCGTATCCGGGCGAGGTACGAACCGCGCCCGGTGTCGCACACGCGTTCGAATACGCTGAGGTCGTGGGTACTCGTCGACGTGAGCCGGTCGGGGGGTGGGGACCGTCCGGCGTCGAGACCGTGCCGCTGCGCGACTACGCCCACGAGGCGCCCGAGCTCGCGCGTCGCGGCGTCGCGATCGTGCGCCCTGAGGAGCCGATCCCGGTGCAGGCGTGGATCACGCAGCGCCAGACCGGAGAGTCACGAGTAGCCGGCGAAGCGATCGCGTGGGCGGGCCGGCAGGTGCAGGTCAGATACCTCGACCCCCACGGCCGCGAGGGGTGGGCGTGGCTCTGGGCCGACGCCGTGGAGCGTCGCTGACAGACAGGCCCGCCCGGCGCGGCACACGCGCACAGAAGCCCCGTGGAGACGATCCCCGGCCCTACCGAGGCCGGACGGACTCAGCGGCCCTCAGAGAGCCGCACACGAGCCCTACGCGCGAGGTGTGAGCCCCCGGTTTCTGGACCGAGCTGCCCCAGGCGTGGAGTGTCCCGCGGTGGCCGGTCCGGTCAAGGGTGGGCGTGCCGCCCATCGCGCAGCGACGCGAAGCGCCCTTGACGGGGCCGGCCACCGCGAGGTTCAGCCTGTATCGGGGCAGCGGGAGGGTGTGGCGACCTGGTGGTTTGGAGGTTCCCACAGGCCGGCCAGGTCCTCGAGCGACGCCGGCAGCGCCGCGGCGTTTCCCGTCGTCGCAGGTCAGAGACGTGGACCCGTGAGGGGCCGAAACGGGCGACTGTGGAACCCTCTAAACCTCGACGCCAGACTTCCGGGCGTGGTGGAGGATCGTGCCGACACCGCCCGTGGTCATGCCGACGGCGGCGGCAATCTCCGCGTAGGTCTTGCCCTCGCGCCGGAGGGAAATCACGCGCTCGCGCCGCTGTGCGGCTCGCGCCTCGAACTGCTCTCGCGGTTCCGCGATCACGCGCTGCACGGTCCGCGTCGACATGCCCAGCCGGTCCGCGAGCTCGCGGGCGGTGGAGTTGCGCCGGACAGGGTTCTCAGCGACCACGGTCAGCCTCCAAAATCGCCGCCCGGTCGTGCCTCGGGCCGCGAGTCTTGTTCATCTCGATGAGGCGTTCCCGCCCACCGTTGGCGGCCGTCGCCCGGCCCCCCTTGCGTCCGCGTCGTGCTTGCTCCTCAGCGAAGGTCCGTTGAATCTTCCGCCAGGTCCAGCGTGCAACAGAACGCGCGAGGTGGCTCACCTCGTTGGCCGAGAGCGGACCCGCGGTGAACTCGTGCGCGACGACGGTCTCGTTGACCTCCCAGGCGTGCGCGAACACCGCGCGCTCCCACAGCTCGCGGCTCGTGTAGTCACCGCGCCGCCGGTAGGACCACTTGCGGGTGGCATCGAAGAGCGCCACGTTGCGGCCCACGGCGCTGGACGAGACGTTGCGGCGCGGGTGCCCGGCGGACGGCAGCGCGCCGAGGTCGTCGAGCGCGGTAGCCAGATCACGGAGCCCATAGAGGGCCGTGGTAGGTCCCCAGACCGTCACGTGGGTGGAGTGCTGAGGGTTCTTTGTGATCCGCCCGGCATAGGCGACGTCGCCACCGAGGACGTCCACTAGGCCGTGCTCGACGCGCGCCAGGAGGTTGACCGGCGCGCGGTTCGCGGCATCGGTGAGGATCACGGGCCGACGTAGGGCGTACTCGATATGCCCGGCGGTCGTCCAGGGGTTGAGCGTGACGCGCGAGGGAGCGGGCAAGCCAGCGAGCTCGGCGGCGTGATCGGCCCCGGCGCCGTCGTGGTCGACGACGACGAGAGAGCGCAGCACGAGAGGGTTTGCCTCGATGTGCGGGAAGTCGAGGGCGCGTGTGCGTGAGCGGCGCCGGAGCGAGGGGTGCTCGGGGTCCTTGACGTCCCCGGCGAGTGGCGCCCGGGGTAGCCAGTGCTCAGGCCACATGGCCTCGAATGTCATGTGGCGAACCTAGGGGCCGGGCCACGGCTATTTAGGTCCGACACGCCGAAGCCTAATCAGATACTTCCTGGGGTCTGGGGCAGGAGCCCCAGCCAAGACCTGCTTTCAGCGCGAGCGAAGCGAGCTCCGCTACCCGGCCGCGAAGCGGCCCAGACCAGCACAGCCGGCGCGCAGCGCCGTCCGCTACGCAATCGGTGACGGCCCTCTCCGACTGGACTCCTCGCGAAGCTGCGCCCGACCCGGCCACAGCCCCGGAAGGCGTACGCGAGCCAACACGGTGCACCTGGTCCGGGAGCCCCCTGCCAGCCACCCCGGGAGCGCGGTAGCGATTTTCGCGCGCCGGCCGCCGCATCGATGCGCCAGAGCTGCAACGAACTGACGGACGTCCCCGCAGGCCGCCGCAGGGGGAAGCGGTGCCGGGGAACGTCCGTCGTCGGGGAGCGTAGCGGAGGGCGCCAACACGCGCCGCGCCGATGCGCGTTTCAGTATTGCAGTACCCGCGTACTCCCGTTAGGTTGGGTGGCAACGGACGTCGGACTCTCGGAAGGGGCCAGGTCGTGAAGATCATCACCGTCACGAATCTCAAGGGCGGGAGCGCCAAGACGACGAGCTGCGCCTACTTGGCGCACGCGTACGCGGCGCAAGGGCTCAGCGTGCTGGTGATCGACGCCGACCCCCAGGGATCGGCCCTCCGTTGGTCGGAGCTGGGCGAGTGGGAGGTTCCCACGCTCGCCCTGCCCGTCAAGAACCTGCACGTGCGGCTCTCGGGCATCGTGCCGGCGACGACGGACGTCGTGCTCATCGACACTCCCCCGCTCGACGAGAACGCCGGGATCGTCTACTCGGCCCTGCGTGCCGCTGACGCGATCGTCGTCACCATGGCGCCGACGATGATGGAGTACGAGCGGCTGACCGACGTGTGGGCCGCGATCGACGAGGTGGAGCCGCTGCGCGTGAAGCCGGCGGCCGCCGCGGTGCTGCTGAACCGCACCATCGCCAACGCGCGGAGCACGGAGACGTTCCGCGAGCTCATCACCGATGCAGGGCGCCACGTCCTCGCCGCGACGATCCCCCGTCGCGAGTCCTACGCGCAGTCGTTCGCTGCGCCCGTGACCGACCTGGGCGCGTACGCCGACGCCGCCCGCGAGATTGCAGCCCTGGAGGTGGCAGCATGACCCGACCCAAGCAGGACTTGGCCGCGCGCGCGGCGCAGCTCCCCGACCGCGCGCCCAAGAAGGCGCCGACGCTGGCCGACGTCCCGGTGCCGACGCCGAAGGGCGGTGCGGCCCGGCAGCCGATCCCCCGGGCAAAGCCGGTCCGGTTGACGATCGACGTTGAGCCGCAGGCGTACCAGGCGCTCCGGCTGCTGGTCATCGAACTCGGCGCCGAGCTCGGCGCCGCCCGGATCACGCACAGCGACGTCGTGCGTGCCCTGCTGGACAGCGCAAACGACGACCCGGCCGTGCGCGCGGCACTCACCGCGAAGCTCCGAGACGAGCGGTAGCCGCGATCGACGCGCGGAGGAACTGACCGCACAACCGAAAGTGCCCCGACGGTGCTGGAACACCGCCGGGGCGAGGACACCCCCAGGTAAGTGGAGGAATCCCAATGCACATCATCCCCTCAGGTGACACCGGCCGTACGCCGGACGACGCCGACACGCTGACCATCGAGGACTTGCAGCTCATGGACCTGCTGGCCCTGCACGTGATCTGCGGCACGATGCGCGAGGCCCGCCGATGAGCGCCCCGACGTCGACCCTCGCGGCCGCCGCCCGCGCGAGGCGCCAGGCAACCGTCGTTGCCGCCGTTGGCGCGATCATCCCGACGATCCTCGCCGCGCAGGGCATGGCGTCCCTGGCCGTCGACGTGCTGCGCTTCCCGCTCGTGCTGGCCGTCGCCCTCGCCGGATTCCTCGAGCTCGCGCTCGTCGCGTCGGCCCTGCTGGCCCGTGCGGCGGCGCTGGCCGGACGGCCTGGTGGCGCCGACGCGGTGGCCGTGTGGGTCGTGTCCGCGACGTCCGGCCTGCTGGCTGGCGTGCACGAGCTCACCACGACGGCGCCGGACGGCTCGACGTCGTGGAGCGCCGATCCCGGGTCGGTGCTGGCCGCCGCGGTGCGCGTCGTTGCGCCCCTGGTGGCCGCGTGGCTGTGGGACCGCGTGCTGACGGCCGCTCGCGCCGAGCAGGCAGAGCGCACGTTGGCCGAGGTCCGGCGTGACCGGCGATACCTGGCCGTCGCGCGCCGGGCGCTCGTCGTGCGTCGCATGGCCGAGTCCGGCCACGGCGACAGCCGCCGGGCGCGGGCGGCCGCCCGACGCATGGACCGCGCCCACGTCGCCGCCCTGCGCGCCGCTCCCCCACATGCCGAGCTTGTCGACGTGCTGGCCGCCGTCGGACAGGTCGACCACCTGCCCGCCGCGACGATCGTCCGCCCGCTCGCCACCGAGCCGGACACCAACCCCGCGGCACCGACACCGCTCGTCGAGGCGGCGCCGTCGCTGGGCGACGCCGAGGCCGACCACGAGGCCGGTCCCGAGGCGCCCGAGGTCGAGGTGGCTGACCGGACAGCCGAAGCCGAGCCCGAGCCGGACGACGTGTTCAGCGGGGCGCGGGTGGCTGAGGACTTCCACGAGGAGTGGCCGGTGGCTGACCGGACACCCGTTCCGGCCCGTCTCGTCGTCGCCGCGCCGGACCCCCGGCCCGCCACGGTGACCGAGCACGTGGCCGAGGTCGTGCCCGGGTCCGCCGACGACATGGACCCGCTGTTCCCCGTCGAGGACCAGGACGACGACGACGAGGCCGGCGAGCCGGACACGCTGGCCGTCGCGATCGAGGTTGTGCGCGCTGACCCGCTGGTGTCCGGTGCCCGGCTGGCCGACGAGCTCACGCGCCGAGGGCTGCCGGTCAGCACCCGGTCCGGCCAGCGCTGGCGCGCCCGCGCCCTGGCGGCCATGGCCGAGGTCCCCGTGTCGTGACCGGACACTGACCGGACACACGGAAGCCCGCATCCCCGTATCTACGGAGGTGCGGGCTTCTGTATTTCTGTGCCTACCGACGTTCCTCGCTCAACCACGCCATCGTGGCCGCGAGGTCGGCCATGACGAGCTCACGCCGAACCGTGTACACCGTGCCCTGTGGCTGGACTTGGGTGGTCGCCGTGGTGTGGGCCGGCACCTGGTACGTGACGTATCCGGCGGATACGAGGACGACCAGGGCCTTACTCACCGACGGCACCGTGATGCCGAGCCGGGCCGCGAGGTCGTCGCGCCGGGCAGGGCCGGCGGATAGGAGCTCGTGCAGGATGCCCGCCCGAGAGACCGCCGCGTAGGCGTGCTGGAAGCGGCGCACCGGCTCTGGTGCGTCGGGAAGGTCCGTCAGTCGCGCAGACATGGCCGCTAGTGTGCCCCACGCCGCTGACGGACGGGGGGACGTGGCGAGAATCCATAGCGCATGTCAGACCTTCCCGGTAGAGTGTTACCCATCCGCTCACAGTGTGCATGAATCCGGTTCTGAAAGGGCTAGAACATCATGACAAACGATCACAGCGTTTTCGGCGGGGCGAGTCGCGCCGCCGACTTCGAGGAGGAGGCCGACGCGACGGTGCGGCGAGTGCCGGCACCGCCGGCTCGCCGTGAGCCGGAGGAGCAGCCGGCGCCCGTCCAGGTCGTCGAGCCGCTGCCGGCCCCGCCCGCGGTGCCGGCGGTCGTCGAGGCGCCCGTTCCGGCCCCGGAGCCGCTGCCGGAGCCGCCGGCACCGGACCCGGCGCGACGCCTCGCGGCGGCCGCGACGACGGCGGCGGCCGCGACCGCCGAGACCGGCCCGCAGCGCGCACAGAAGGGGTGGCGCGGAGCGCTGGCGAAGGTCGGCCTGCCGGTCGCTCCCGGCGTCGCGGAGCGCGCCCAGCGCGAGGAGCTGGCGGCCAGAACCGCGGCGATCCTCGACGCTCAGCGGGTGGTCCGTCAGGCGACCTGGACGCGCGCCGTCGCGGTGCTCATCGGGAACCCCAAGGGCGGCACCGGCAAGACGCCTCTTGCGCTGGCGCTCGGCGGCATCATCTCCGCGATCCGCGGGGGAGGCGTCGGGATCGTCGAGGTGGCGGACGACCCGGGCGCGCTCGGCTTCCGGGCCGAGGGCTCGCCCTCGCTCGGGCTCGGGGAGTTCGTGCGCGACGTCGCCCAGCTCGAAACGCGCGGCCAGGTCGTCGGCTACACGGCGCCGCAGACGTCGTTTGCGTCCGTGATCGGGACCGTGGTCGACCGGTCGCGAGAGCCGCTGACGTACGAGGCCGTGACCGCCGTCGCCGCGAAGATCGACGAGCACTTCGAGGTGCGAGTCATGGACTCCGGCAACCAGCCGTCCTCCGGGCCGTTCCGCGGCGCGGTCGACACCGCCGACGTGCTCGTGATCCCCGTGATGCTCGCGGGGGACTCGACGCTGGAAGCGCTCGGGATGCTGCGCGAGCTGCGCCGCACCGAGGCCGGCCGACGCCTGGCCGATACCGCGATCGCGGTCGTCATGGACGACGGCCGGCCCCAGGCCCCGCACATGGCCGAGGCCGTGCGCGACGAGCTCACGGCGGCCGGTGTGCGCACCTTCCACCAGATGCCCTACGAGCCGCACATCGCGGCCCGCGGAGAGGTGACCCTCGCGGAGCTCCACCAGGACTCCACCGAGGCGCTGACGCTGCTCGCCGCGGACGTGATCCGCGCACTCACTCTCGCGGCGGTCCCGACCGGGCGTCGCGTCCAGACCGTCCGTCCCACCACGACCCAGGAGCAGAACTGATGATCACCGCCCGCATCGCAACCGCGATCGAGAACCCGCTGAACGGCGTCCTTCCCGACTTCACGATCTTCGGCGCTGAGTTCACCCAGCTCTGGCAGAAGCTCATCGCCGGTGTCTGGGCGCTGGGCCTCATCGCCGCAGTCGTCTTCCTCATCCTCGGGATCGTGGAGATGGGCAAGGCCGGCGCGTCCGAGAACCCCAACCAGCACAAGGAGGGACGGAAGAAGTTCATTACCGCCCTCATCGCCCTGGGCCTCCTGGCGGCGCTTGCCGTGATCGTGGGCGCCGTGCTCACGTTCTTCGGCTGACCGACACCAGCGCACTGATACGTAACCGCGCAGATACGGAGATACGTAATGCCGATGTACACCAAGAGTGGCCGCAGCTTGTGGCCCGCCGTCGTCGGTGCGCTCGTCGTCCTGGTGGTCGTGCTCGTGGTCCTGCTGGTCCTGGCCATTCGTGGCCAGGACCCGCGGGACCCGGGCGCGACCGCGACGCCGGAGCCCGAGCCGACCGAGACAGCGACGCACGAGGGCCAGCCGGGGGAGGACCACGGCGCCGAGCTCGACGCGGCGCCCACGGGCTGCCTCGCCGGCCCGAGCACCGATGCCGACATGCTGCTAGCGACCCAGGCCCGCGCCCCGCACACCGCGTACGGGGCCGTCGAGGTCGCAGCAAGCATGATGCGGTGGGCGAACCAGTACCCCTGGCCGAGCGGCCCGCAGATCGCGAGCGTGGAGGCCGGGATTCTGTCCGACGCCATGTCTGACGACATGGCCGACCTCGCGGCAGGGTTCGCCTTCCGCGAGAGCTCGCCGGAGCTGCGCGAGGACACCCCGCCCGGCCCGGCACCGTTCGGGACGCCGTTCACGACGTCGACGCGCGGCGGTCTGTGGGTCGTTGACCCGACGTCGACCGACGACCGCGTGACGGTGCACCTGTCGCTTGGCGTCGTCGTCGACGGCGCGCTGTCCGCCGAGCGCTACGGCATGGGATCGCCCGTGCTCGTGTGGGAGGACGACGCTTGGCGCGTCGTCGACACGATCCCGACCGACACGGCCGCCCTCGAAGCCGGCGGCGTCGAGTTCACCGGGGGGTGCTGACCATGGCCGATGTGTGCGTGTTCGGAGCGTGCGCGAGCGACGTCGTGGACGGCGTCAAGGACGTCGTGGGCGGCGCACAGGACGCCGTGGAGGGTGCCCAGAACGCGGTGAACACCGCGGGCTCGTGGGCGCAGTTCTGGTCTGACCCGTTCGGCAACACCTTCAAGGCGCTACAGGAGGCGGCGCACTCGCTCGCCTCAGACGTGCTGCCGGCGCTGTCGCACGCGGTCTCGCCGGACCTCACCGCTGACTGGTGGTTGGGCGCCTACGCGGTGTCGTCTGCGCTGGCGGTGTTCGTGATGGTGATCCTGCTCGTTCCGGAGATTCTGGCGACGGCCCGTCACAAGCAGTCCGGGCAGGAGCTGTTCGAGACGTTCACGTTCTACGTGCCCCTGTTCCTCACGGGGATGATGTTCGGCCCGCCGCTGGCGGTCTTTCTCGTCAAGTTCTTCGGCTCGCTCACGGACTCGCTCGCGGCGTGGGGGATCATCAGCAGCGCCGACGCCGTGACGGCCGAGATGACACGGATGCTCGGAGAGGGCGACGCGAGCGGCCTCACGGGCGGTGTCGTCGTCGGCATCTTCTTCATGCTGTGCATGGTGCTGGGGCTGATCCTCGTCCTGGTGATGCTCGTCGTGCAGCTCGTCGCGCTCTACTTCACCGGCGCGCTGTTCTCGCTGGGCCTGGTGTGGATCATCCGCAAGAACACGCGCGTGTTCGGGTGGGGGATCGCGTTCGTCTGGCTCGGCATCCTCGCCTCCCACGCAGTGCTCTTCTTCATGCTCGGGCTCGCGTACCGGATGATCGCGGCCCAGGTCACGGCGTTCGAGGACGTCCCATCCTTGCAGCAGCTCGTGACGCTCATCGTCTCGGTGATCGCGCTGTTCGTCGCCGGGACCTCGCCGTTCCTGCTCTTCAAGCTCGCGCAGAAGGTCATGCCGTTCGGCGGCGCCAACGGCTCCGGCCCGGCGGCCAGCAGCGGGAACCGCACGATCGGGGACGACGACCTGGGCAACTACCGACGTCGGAACCAGAGCGATTCGGCCGACGCGGGCGACCCCGGGAACGACTACGCGCGGCCGTCGCGCCGGGGCCGGCACACCGACCCAGACAGCGGACCGCCCGCGGACGGCCCGCGCCTGGCCGACGCCCCGAAGCCCGGCGCTGAGCCGGTGCCCGCTGGCGCGGCGACGCCGACCCAGGCGACCGCCGGGGGAGGGGCGGCCGCCGGAGGAGCCGGTGCCGCCGAGGGCGCGGCCGCCGCTGAGGGCGCGGCAGGCGGAAGCGTGCTCGGGCCGGTCGGGGCCGTCGCCGGGGCCGCCGTCGTCGGGGCCGGGGTCGCGGTCAAGCAGGGCGTGGACGTCGCCCGCGACATGTCGCAGGACGCGGTGGAACTCGGCGCCACCGACGTCAACGCGTACGACGCGTACGGAACGGTTGAGGGGGACTGATGAGCACGAGCACGACCGAGAAGCCGACCACGCGCTACCTGGGCGGCGAGGCCGGACACCGGAGTTTCTTCGGTGGATCGAGCGGCAGCCGCGCGCGCGGAATCGTCGTTGGAATCGTCGTCGCGGGAGGGCTGATCCTCACGCCGCTGGTGGGCTGGCCCGCGCTGGCGGGAATGCTTGTGGCCGCCATGGTGACGATCGTCGTCACGACGAACACGCACCACGGATCGATCCTCGAGCGGCGCCGCAAGCGGTCGAGGTGGCAGGCGCGAAAGCGGCTCGGCACCGACCGGTTCGAGCCGTACGACGCGACCCGGTGGGCGGCGCTCGACGAGCGCGCCACGACCGCCCCGCGCAAGGAGCGCGCGCAGGCGATCCGGGACCGTGCGGCGATGCGGGCGATGCCCGACGGCGCCGACGGCATGGGCTGGTTGCAGTCGGGAACCGGGCTGCCCGGGATCGCGTGGCACGCGCCCGACGGCGAGGACGCCTACCTGTCCGTGTGCTTCGCGGTGGCCGGACAGATTCGCGGTATCGAGTCCAACACCACCCTCGTCATGGGCGGCGCGGCGTGGGGCCGCTTCCTGGCGGACCGTGCCCTGTCGACGTCGCTCGTGGGCGCCGTGCAGCCCATGACGCGCGTGCTCCCGCCGGACACCGCCCGTCACGAGGCGTGGGCGCGCGCCGTCCACGACCCGACGATGCCGGCCGACGCGATCGCGTCGTACGCAGAGGTGATCCGGCGGTCCGGTCAGGACGCCATGATCCAGCGGCACTACGTCGTGGTGTCCTGGCCGATCACGCCGCAGTTCACCGAGGCAGCTCGCAAGTACGGCGAGGGCCGCGACGGCTGGCGCGCACTCATGGCCCGCGAGGTCGAGACCGTGGCCGCCGGCCTCCGGAACGCCCGTCTGGGCGGTGGCCGCCGCGACGGCGTGACGGCGCTGACCGCCCGCCAGACGGTCGCACTCATGCTGCACCAGCAGAACCCCAGCCACCCGATCGACGCGGCGCGACGCGTCGACCCGGCCGCGCCGGGCCTGCGCTCGCACGACGAGTACGCCGCGCACGTCGTCGAGGCGACGGACTACGTGACCGGCCAGGAGGCCGAGTGGTGGCACCGCACGGTGGCGATCACCGCCGACGGTCTGTCGACCGGCGGCCGCACGCAGTTGTGGCTGCTGGACCTGCTGCTGGGCACGCAGCTCGACTGCATCCGGTCGGTGTCGTTCCACATGCGGCTCGTGCCGGCGATGCACGCCAAGGCGGCCGCGCGGCGGGACCTCACGGCGGACCAGGCGGCCGCCCTGTCCAACGCCGAGAAGGGGAAGATGGCGAACGACGAGGTGTCGACGTCCGCGCGCGCGGCGAGCCAGCGCGTGCAGGACCTTTCGCACGGCAGCCCGCACCACGGGATCGAGTGGGCAGGGTTCATCACGCTCACGGCCCGGAGCCGGTCAGAGTTGCAGTTGGCGTGCCGCCGCCTCGCGGAGACGTGCTCCGCCTCGCTCGGCGTCGAGCGGTTGACCTGGCTGGATTCCTTCCAGGCCGCAGCATCGGGCACCACATGGCCCATCGGGCGCGGTCTGCGCCCCACCCGCGACCCCATGTCGGCGCGGTTCTACAACAGCCTGGCCGGCGCGGGCGACAAGGAGGCCCTGTGATGAGCACGACGACCGAGAACCCCGAGACGAGCCAGCACCCCGACCTGACGCGTACCCCGCCGCCGCTCGGCCCGACGCGCCGACGTCGCGGCCTGGCCCGCGTGCCGGGGTTCGGCTTCCTCGCGCCGCCCGTCGTCGAGGTCGCCGCGACCGCGAGCCACGACGACGACGCGGCCGACGACGTGGGCGAGGTGCTGCCGTTCAGCCCGCCCGGGGCGAAGCTGCGCGAGTCGCAGCGAGCGGCGCGGAGCGGCTGGTACGCGCCGACGCTGGCGGGCGCGCCGTCGACGACGCGCCAGGCCGAGATCCTCAACCTCGCGATCATCGCGCCGCCCACCGGGTACGACGGCATCGTGAACGGCCGCGACACGCTCTCTCGTGCGCTCATCGCCAACGACCCGTTCACCGAGTACAACAAGCCGGCGCATCTCCGCGAGGTCTCTTCCCCGAACGTGCTGACGGCCGGCACCGTCGGCACGGGCAAGAGCTCGTTTACGAAGACCGTGTTTGTGATCCGGCCCCTCGTGCTCCGGAACCGAAACGTCGTCGTGTTCGACAAGAAGCCCGACGACGCCGCGCCCGAGCAGGGCGAGTACGCCGAGCTCGCGCGCCGCTTCGGGAGCGAGCCCATCCGGTTCACGCAGGACGGGACCGGGACCCGCCTCAACCTGCTGGACCCGCTGGTGTCGGCCGCCGAGGGCGGCCGGTACGAACTGCTGACCGCCGTCGCGCGCATGGCGCGCAACGGCGCCGCCCTGGACGACTGGGAGCGCAAGGCGCTGCGCGTCGCGCTGCGCCGCACGATCGCGGCCGCCGAGGGCGTGCGCGTGCCCACGCCGGCCGACCTGCTGCCGCAGCTCGGACGCGTCGCGGACGAGGCCGAGTTTGCCGACCTGCACCCGCGGGCGCTGGACCGGCTCCACGAGGCCGGCGTGAGCGTGCGGTGGACGTTCGACGAGCTCTTGGAGTCCTACCCCGGTCTGCTCGACGGGGAGACGTCCAGCGCGGTCGACCTCGCGCACAAGCTCACGGTGTTCGACCTGTCGCAGCTCTCGGACAACGGGCAGGCCGTCCCCGTCGTCATGGCGATCGGGAACATGTGGCTCATGGGCCGACTGCGCCGCGCGCGCGGCGAGCAGCGGGCCGTGACGAACGTGATCTACGAGGAGGGGTGGCACCTCATCGGCGGCCCGTCGGCCGGGCTCATCAAGTCCAACGAGAAGTTGTCTCGGGCGCTCGGCATCTCGAACGTGTTCGTGATGCACAAGGGCACCGACACCCCGAAGGACAGCCCCGGGTACGCGGTCGTCCAGGAGGCCCAGACCGTGCACCTGTTCCGCCAGGACCGCCGCGAGGATGCCGAGTGGGCCGCCGAGACGTTCAACCTCGCCCCGGAGAGCGTGGACACGCTCATGAACCTTCCCGTCGGGCACTGCGTGATGAAGGTCGCGTCCCGCCCGGAGATTCAGTTGCAGCACGTCCGCTCGCGCTGGGAGACCGAGGTCACGAACACGGACGCCGCGCTGGCGATCGCCGCGCGCGGCGGGAACTGAGGGGGCCGGGGTGAAGGTCGCCGGCATCGCGGCGGGCGCCGTCGTCCTCGCGTTCCTCGCGCTCGTGGGACTCGCGGCGTGCTCCCCGAAGGCCCCCACGACGACGGCCGGCGCGTGCCCGGCCGTCGTCGTGCCCGCCGGCCAGATGCCGACGGGCACCGTCGCCGGATACTCCGGCGACCAGCTCGCGAACGCGGCGCAGATTCTCGCCGCGGGCGCGGCGCTCGACCTCAGCGCACGCGACCAGACGATCGGCGTCATGACCGCCATGGGGGAGTCCTCGCTACGCGTGCTCGACTACGGCGACGACGCCGGCCCCGACTCGCGCGGACTCTTCCAGCAGCGCGCAAACGGCGCGTGGGGGACCTACGACGACCGGATGGACCCGTTCACGTCGGCGTCCAATTTCTTCAAGGCGATGATGAAGATTGAGAACCGCGACGCGATGGAGCCGACCGAGGTAGCGCACCGCACGCAGCGCAACCGCGACCCGAACCACTACACGCGTTTTTGGGAGCCGGCGACCGCCGTTGTCGCCGCTCTTGGCGGCGGCGGAATGTGCGTCACCGGGGCCGGCGCCCCGGGTGGCGACGGCCGCCAGCTCGCGGCCGCACTCGTCGCGAAGATCGACGCAGGAAAGATCACCGGACTTTCTGGCCCGGTGCTCGATCAAATCCGATGGGCAGCAACCGGCGAGAACGCCGCCGAGTGCAGCATCGACGTTCGTATCTTGCAGATCATCACGATTGCGTCAGACACGTTCGACAAGGTAGGTATTTCGTCGATCAACCGGTATTGCACGCGCACGCTCGCGGGCGCCGGCACCTTGTCCCGTCACTACCTCGACGGCGGCGGCCACGCCGTCGATTTCTACGGCTTCAACGGAAAGGCCACCGACGGCGCGGACGCCAACGCCGTGACGCTCATTCGCGCGCTCGACGCCCTGCTACCGCCGGGGTCGCTCATCGGGCAGGTGCAGTGCCGCGCGGCCGCCGGCACGTCGCTGTCGACCCAGACCGCGGAGCAGTTCAACGACACGTGCAACCACCTACACATCGACGTCGACCCCAAGACGACGACCCTTCTCGGGAGCGGAGCTCAGGCATGAGGAACAGGACCACGACGAGGCGCTACCGCGCTCCCGGGGTGGCTGGCAGGGGGCTCCCGGACCAGGTGCACCGTGTTGGCTCGCGTACGCCTTCCGGGGCTGTGGCTGGGTCGGGCGAGGGCTCGGAGGAGGGTCACGTCGAGCAGCGCCGCGCACCGGAGTCATGGGCCGCGAGGCTGAAGGGCACGATCCTCTGGGGGCTCGTCGCGGTCCTCTGGGGTGTCGTGGGCGGCGTGGCCGTGTGGTTCGTGTCCGAGCTGCTGGGGCTCCCGCTGATCGGATCGTCCCCGACCCTGATGCCATGACGGAGGTTTCTTTTCACGTCAAGGGCGCCCCCACGGTCTCGCGGCCGCGGGGGCGCCCTTGTGCGCGCCGCCGTGCAGCGCAGCTCGTCGGGGTCGAGCGGTCGAGGGCGACGGCCTGGCCGGCGCCCTCGGCACGCAGGGTGACGGCGCCCGGCGGGCGCCAGGAGGCGCGAGATACGGCGCTTAGTACGTCGTTAGGGTCGTCTCCGCGCATGACGGGGTAAACGACGGGAGCAAGGGGTATCGTTGCTGGTGAACCCTGTCTGTCTGCCTCACCCCCCTTCCGCACCTCCCACCCCCTACGTTCGTTCCTCACAAGGTGGTGGGAGGTGCGGAAGGGGGGTGAGGCAGACAGACAGGGTAGGAGAGTTGGGTAGTGGGTTGGGTTGGGAGGAAAGATCAAAAGCAAAAGACAAAACGCAGTTGGGAGGGTGGTTGGGTTGGTCGGAGCGGTGCGGTTGGGTACGCGGTTGGGAGGGGTGACGGTTGGGCGAAGCGATGCACTGTGTGACGCGGTTGGGTAGTCGTCGAGGTTCAGAGAGGCGGTGGTGGTGGTGAGTGTGGAGGGTGGCGCCGAGGGCGCCAGCGCGACGCCCGAGGGGCGCCGCGTGTGGGTGACCGAGCGGGACGAGGCCATGATCGAGTGGCTATCGCTGGTGAAGATCACGTCCATGGAGGGCGTCCGGTGGATGCTCGGTGCGCTCAACGGGACCGACGGCCCGGTGTCGCTGCGCAAGGCGCAGAGCTGGTGCGCGCGCATGGAGACGGTGCAGCTCGTCGAGCGCGGCCGGGTGTCGTCGGTAGGCGGTGCGCTGGTGTGGCCGACGCACGCGGCGAGCGGGCGCACGCCGCCGTCGCTGCTGCGCCAGACGACGCGGCACGAGGTCGCGGTGTCGATCGCGTCGGCGCGGTACGTCGCGGCCGGGTGGTCGTGGGACAAGGACCGTGCGCCGGCCGAGGTCGGGACGGTGCACAGCGCCGACGGGATCGCATTCCGTGATGACGCGGTGGAGCTGGTAGAGGTCGAACTCACGGGAAAGCGGCCGCAGCGTTACCGGCAAATCTTCTCCGCGTTCTCGTGGAGGATCGCGCGCGAGGGCGTGACCGCGATCCGGTATTTCTGCACCGACAGCGCCGCGCGCGCGGTGCGCGCCGCTTTGCAGGACCCGCACGCGGGCGGGCGCGCGCTGGCCGAGCGGGTGCATGTTCACGCGGTTTTCGACGGCCGGGGAGTGTGGGAATCTGCCGTGCAGCCGAAGGGCGTTGCGGCAGGGACCTCGACGACGCCGGCAGGGCCGGTTCAAGGAATGTTCGACGAGCAGGGGGAATGAGCATGAGTACGGGACAGCAGTACCAGCAGGGACAGGACCAGGGGTCCGGTTCGGACCCGGTGGGAGATATCCTCCTGCTCGTTTTGCAGGGTGTCGCGATCCTGCTTCTCGGAGTGGTTCTGTTGCCGCTCCTGGTGCCGTCGCTCGTGGTGGCGCTGACGTTCCGCCACGCGCCGATCAAGGCGCGTTACTGGCTCGTGCCGCGCTGGTGGGTGCCCCTCGCCGTGGTGGGCGTGCTCGCGGTGCTCGCGGTGCTCACGTGGG
>NZ_JBHVMF010000044.1:0-21356 GCF_042797055.1 Streptomyces sp. NPDC057854 | reverse complement strand
TGGGGGCCGGCGCCGGGGGGGGGGTGGGGGGGGGGTGGGCCCCCCGCCCCCCACCCGGCCCCCGCCGGTCATCCCGGCAGGTCGCCGATCGGCGTGCGCGGTCCCTCCGCCGCGGCGCCGAGCAGTTCCAGCACCTGGTCGATCCGCCGGTAGCCGGTCGCGGGGTCCCACAGGTCGGTGTTCAGCTCGACCATCGCGGACAGGCCGGAGGGGCGCAGCAGCCCGTGGAAGGCGAGGTCGTAGCGGGCGGTGCCGTGGGAGAGGAAGCGGTACTCGCAGTCCAGGCCGGCGAACCGGGCGGGCATCCAGGACTCCAGCTGCAGTTCGCAGGTGACCTGGTAGATGGGATGGGTGCCGGGCTCGCGGCGCGGCTGGACCGCCTGCACGATCTCCGCGAACGGCAGTCGCTGGTGCTCGTAGGAGCGCAGTACGGCCTCACCGACCCGCTGGACGAGTTCGTCGAAGCGGGGGTTCCCCGACAGGTCCAGGCGCACCGGCACGACGTTGAGGAAGCAGCCGATGACCTGGTCGGCGCCCGGCTGGGTGCGGTTCGCGGTCGGGATGCCGATGACGATGTCGTCCTGGCCGCTGAGCCGCCGCAGCACGACCGCCGCCGCCGCGCAGAAGACGGTGAAGGGCGTGGTGTGGCAGGCGGTCGCCAGCTCGCGCAGCTGCTTGGCGGCGTCGTGCGACGGGGGCCGCTCCAGGAACTCGCCGCGGAAGCGGGCGCGGTCGCCCCGGGGGCGGTCGGTGGGGAGCCGCAGCGGGGCGGCGCCGGCGAGTTCGCGGGCCCAGAAGCGGCGCAGGCGGTCGCCGTCGGGGCCGGCGAGGAAGTCCGCCTCGGACCGGGCGAGGGTGCCGATGTCGGTCTCGGGCGGGTGCGGTGCGGGGATCCGTCCGGCGGCCCTGGCCTCGTAGGCGGTGCTCAGTTCGCGCATGAGGAGGGTCATGGACACCTCGTCGGTGACGAGGTGGTGGAAGAGCAGCTGGACCTGGTGGTGTTCCGCGCCGAGCCGGATGGTCCGGGCCCGCAGGAGGGGTCCCCGGGTGAGGTCGAAGCCGGTGTAGGCGATCTCCTGTTCCAGCCGCCGCAGTTCGGCGGCGCGGGCGGTGTCGTCGTCCGTGCCGGACAGGTCGACGGTGGGCACGTCGACGGGGGCGTACGGCTGGATCCGCTGCACCGGCACGCCGTCGACCTCGACGAACGTGGCGCGCAGGCCCGCCTGTCGGGCGATGACGTCGTTGAGGGCGGCGGCGAGGGCGTCCGGCCGCAGGGGGCCGGTGAGGTCCAGGATCAGCGGGATGGTGTGGGTGAGGGCGTCGGGGTCGGCCTGCTGGGCCAGCCACAGCTGCCGCTGGCCGGACAGCAGCGGCACGTCGACGGCGGTGTCGTGGCCGCCGGTTCCGGTCGCGGCAAGGGGGGACGGCGTGTCGTGCGGTGCGCCGGCGGTCTCGTCGTCGGTGGGGCCGGGCAGGTCGGCGAGGAGGTCGAGCATGGCGTCGAGGCCGGGTGCGGTGGCGCGGAGGTGGGCGGTGAGTTCGGCCGGGGTGGGGTTCTCGAACAGGGCCCGCACCCGTACCTCGGCGCCGAGGGTGGCCTGGAGTTCCGCCACCAGCGCGGTGGCCAGCAGGGAATGCCCGCCGCAGGCGAAGAAGTCGTCGTGGGGGGTGAGGCCCGGCTGTTCCAGGACCTGGGCCCAGATCTCCGTGACCAGTTCCAGGAGCCGGTCGGAACCGGAGGCCGCGGGGCGGTCCGCGGGGGCGGCGTCCGGGGCGGTGGCGGGCGGCTCGGGGGCGGGCGGTCCGGCGACGATCTCCAGCCGTCCCCGGGTGTCGCGCCGGGCGACGAGACCGGTGGGGGTCGTGCCGAGGAGCAGTGCGGCGGGGTGGTGGGCGGAGCGGCCGGGTGCGAGCGCCAGGTCCTCCGGGCGGGCCCCGTCGACGCCGGCCAGCAGCGGCCACCGCCCGGGCCCGCGCGACCGGTCGAGGCGGAGCGTGAGGGCGGTGCCGTCGGGCAGGTCCACCCGTACGTCTTCGGTGCCGGGTACGTCGCCGGTGCGGGGTACGTCGAGGGTGCCGGGTGCGTCTTCGGTGCCGGGTGCGTCTTCGGTGCCGGGTACGTCCTCGGTGCCGGGTGCGTCCGAGGGGGGTGCGCCCAGTTCCAGCTCCGGCAGCCGCAGGGCCGGTTCCGCCAGCCACTGGCGCAGCACCCGGGCGTAGTCCTCGGCCAGCGCGCGTATCCCGTCCGGGGTGTAGAGGTCGCCGTCGTACTCCAGCCACAGCCTGACCTCGTCGTCGGTGACCTCGATCTCGGCGACGGTGTCGAACCGGCCGCGGTCGCGTGCGACGTCCAGCACCCGTACCGGGAGGCCGCCCAGCTCCAGTGCGCCGACGGCGTCCGCGCGGGGCATGAACATGTGCTGGATGAGGGGGGTCCGGTCGGTGGGCCGGGGGGCGGCGGCGGCCTGGAAGATCCGGTTGAAGGGCAGCCGCACGTGCTCGACGGCCGCGGTCACCGCGGCGGAGCAGCGGGCGACCGCCTCGGCCAGGTCCGGTGCCCCGCCGAGGTCGAGGCGCAGCGGGACGGTGTTCGCGAGCTGGCCCACCAGCGACTCCAGCTGGGGGGCGGTGCGGTTGGCGGCGAGCACGCCCAGCAGCAGGTCCTCGTCGCCGGTCGAGCGGGTGAACAGGGCGGCCCAGCCGGTGAGGCAGAGGGCGTACGGCGAGGCGTGCAGGGTCCGTGCGGCGTGCCGTACGGCGGGGCCGCCGACGCCCGGCAGGACGAAGCCGGTGCGCCGGCCCGCGCCGCGCCGGGTCCGGCGGCGCGGCAGGTCGGGGCGGACCTCCAGGGCGGTCGGCGCGTCGCGCAGGTTCTCCCGCCACCAGGCGGTGTCCGTCTCCTGGACGGCGGGCAGCAGCGTCGTGCGCTCCCACTCGGTGTAGTCGCCGTACTGCAGCTCGGGCGGCGGCACCGGGGAGGGGGAACCGGCATGCGCGGCGGTGTAGTCGGCGGCCAGTTCGGCCAGCAGCAGTCGGACCGCGGTGGCGTCGGCGAAGATGTGGTGGACGGCGAGCGCCAGGGCGTCCTCGCCGGCGGGGCCGCCGCGCAGCAGGAGGAAGGCGATGCCGCAGCCGGCGGCGGGGTCGATCCCGGCGGCGGCGAAGCGGCTCAGCTCCCGGTCGCGGTCCCGCCGCGCGTCCTCGTCGGTGGCGCGGCCGGGCAGGGTGATCTCGGTCAGCGGCGGTTGTTCGGGGGCGGGGAGCACGCATTGGGCGGGCCGGCCGTCGTGCAGGCGCACGGCGGTGCGCAGGATCTCGTGCCGCTGCAGCAGGGCGCGCACGGCGGTGCGCAGGGCGGCGGGGTCGATGCGGCCCGGGACCTCCAGCGCCACGCACTCGGTGAGGGGGGCTTGTTCGGCCGCCGATCCCCCGGAGGACCAGAAGTGCTCCTGGATCACCGCGAGGGGCATGAAGTCTTCGTAGTCTCTCATGAAGATACGGTATCGTGGCGCGCAGACATTTCCCAGGCTCGCTCCGCGGGCCCGCGAGACTGCGCCACCCCTGTCGCTCATCCGTGCGATCGGGTCGCCGTTCGGACGATCTCCTTTCCCGCCATGCCGCCGCGCGATCCGGCCGGATCGCGTCCCCGCAGTCATGACATGGCAAAACCGCTGCTCGGCCGCTGTTCCTGACGTACCGTCCCACCCTGCGTGTTCGAACAGGAGGAGACCCCGTGACCGCTGGGACCCCGCCGGCCGGGCGCACCGACTGTGCGTGGAGACTGGCTGCTCGATGCAGAGTGGCTATACGGTGCGGGGTGGCCGTACGGTGCAGCGTGGCCGTACGGTGACGCCGTGCGCGCTTGTGGTGTGTGGTCGACGCGCACCCCTGAACGCACACGAGCGTCTAGCACCGAATTCCTGCTAAGAGGAGCCACAGGGCATGACCTCGACCAATCCGTCATCCGGGACCGGAACCAACCCGGCCGAGGAAGAGAGCGCCGACCGGGGCTTACCGCCCCAGTCCCCGCCGGACCAGTCCTCCACCGCGTCGCCCCCGGCCGGTGCCCCGAACGCGAAGCGGCGTTCCCTCCTGGTCCGCAACCGTGACTTCGCCCTGGTCTGGGGCGGCGAGTCGATCAGCCTGCTGGGCAGCGAGATCAGCGTGGTCGCGCTGCCCCTGCTGGCCGTCATCGGCTTCGGCGAAGGAGCGGTCGGCGTCGGCATGCTCATCGCCGCGCAGTGGGTGCCGTTCGTCCTGCTCGCCCCGCTCATGGGCGTGTTCACCGACCGGATGAACCGGCGGACGATGATGCAGGTGGCCAACGCCGCCCGCTTCGTCGTCATCGGCTCGCTGCCGCTGGCGTGGACGCTGGACAGCCTGACCATGACCCACCTGTACGTCGCCGCGCTGGTCAAGGGCGTGTTCGACGTCGTCTTCCAGCTCGCCTACCAGGCGTACCTGCCGCAGCTGCTGGCGCGCGAGGACCTGGTGGACGGCAACGCCAAGACCCAGCTGAGCCGTTCCGTCGCCCTGATCTTCGGACGGAGCGGCGGCGGCGCCCTGGTGAGCGCGCTCGGCGCCGCGCGGGCGCTCGCCGTCGACGCCGTCTCCTATCTGCTGGCGGCCGTCGCCCTGGGGTTCGTGAAGTTCCGCGAGCCGGAGCAGCAGGCGCACGCCCGCGGCCTCGGCGCCACGCTGGCCGACCTGCGCGGCGGCATCACCATGACCTTCGGCAACCGGCTGCTGCGCTATCTGACGCTGATGGCCACCTTCGGCAACACCGCGGTGTCCATGGTCCTCGCCATGATCATCGTGTTCGGCTCCGAGGACCTGGGGCTCAGCGCCGCGCAGATCGGCCTCACCCTCGGTGTGGGCGGCGCGCCGGTCGTCATCGGCGCGATCCTGTCCCGGCGGATCAACGAACGCCTGGGCATCGGCCGGACGCTGCTGCTGACCCACTCGATGCTGGTGGTGGCCTTCGCCCTGCTGCCGCTCGCCCAGCTCGGCGGCACCGCGTTCGCGGTCGTCGTGCTCATCGTCTCGCAGGGCATCTCGTCGTTCACCACGCCCGTGGGGAACGTCGGTGTCATGACCCTCATCCAGAAGGCCACCCCGCCGCAGGCGATGGGCCGCGTCGGCGGCGTCTCCCTGCCGCTCGTCTGGGGCGCCAACGCGGCCGGTCCGCTGCTGGGCAGCGCGATCGCCGTGGCGCTCGGCAACGTCGCCGCCTTCTACCTGGCGGCGGCCCTCGCGCTGTGCGCCGTGCTCTGGGTCCTCGCCGGCTCGGTGACCCGGCTGACCGACGACGTGCCGGAGGACATGCGGCTCGTCGTGGACTGACCCCGGCCCCGGCCCGGTGACCGCCGTACGGCCGGACCGCCCTGCACGGCTCTCCCCCTTTCCCGAGAGGACGACATGATCAGCCAGCAGGACGCCCCGGCCGTGCTCCGCTCCGGGCCGGGCACCACCCTGGTCTCCCGCATCGAGGAGTTCGCCCGCAGCACCCCCGAGGCACCCGCCGTCCAGCACGGCGGCGTACGCCTGACCTACCGGGAGCTGCACGAGCGGGCCGGCCGGCTCGCCGACGCGCTGACCGGTGCGGGGGTCCGGCCCGGCGACATGGTCGCCATGCACCTGGGCCGCTCCGTCGAGTGGGTGGTCGGCATGCTCGGCTGCCTGACGGCGGGCGGGGTCTGCATGCCGCTGGACCCCGCCGTCCCGGCGGAACGATTCGCCCGCGCCGTCGCCGCCGGGAGGCCCGCCGCGGTGCTGACGGCGGCCCCCGGCCGCGGCACCGGCACCCCGCTGCCCCCGGTCCCCCGGGAGCTGCCCGTGCTCACCCTCGACGCCGCCGCCCCGCCGCCGGACGCCCCGCCCGGCAGCGCCGCTCCGCGCCCGGCCCCGCGCCCCGAGGACCTGGCCTACGCGATGTTCACCTCCGGCTCCTCGGGCGAGGCGAAGATCGTGCTGGCGCAGCACGCGTGGCTGGCGCTCAGCGCCGCCCGCAGCGCCGCCATCAACGCCACCACCGGCGCCGACCGCGGTTCCTGGCTCGGCGCGGCGGGCGCCGGCATCGCGCTCCACGAGGTCGGCGGCCTGCTCTGGCAGGGGGCGCACATCGTCATCGGCGACCACGAGGTGATCGCCTCCCCGCCCGCGCTCCGGGACTGGCTGGTCGCCGAACGGATCACCCAGAGCTTCGTCATCACCCCGGTCGGCGAGGTGCTGCAGGGCCTGCCCTGGCCGCGCGACTGCGCGCTGCGGCTGCTCACCCTGGGCGGCGACCGGCTGAACCGGTGGGGCCCCGCCGACCTGCCGTTCGAGGTGGCCGTCTCGTACGGCAGCCTGGAGGCGTTCCAGATCGCCAACTCCTGCCATCCCTGGGACCTGCGCTGCACCCCCGCCACGGCCACCGACGCCGACCGGTCCGGACCGCCGCCCGTCGGCCGTCCGATCGAGGGCGTCACCGTCCACCTGCTGGAGGACGACGGCATGACGCCGGTCACCGACGGCATCGGCGAGGTGTGGATCGACTCCGACTGCCTCAGCCTCGGCTACCTGGGCGACCCGGCGCAGACCGCCGACCGGTTCCGGCCCAACCCGTTCGGTCCCCCCGGCAGCCGCCTCTACCGCTCCGGCGACGCGGGCCGGTTCCGGCCCGACGGGATCCTGGAGCACCACGGCCGGATCGACAACATCGTGAAGATCCGCGGCCACCGGGTGGAGCTCGGCGACGTCGAGTGGACGCTGGGCCTCCACCCCGACGTCGACCAGGTCGCCGTGGTCGCGACGACGGACGGCGACCAGCGCCGCCTCGTCGCCTGCTTCGTCGCCGCGCGCGAGATCGCCCCGCTGGAGCTGCGCAACCACCTGGTGGACCGGCTGCCCGACTGGATGATCCCCGTCGCCTACGTCCAGCTGGACGCGTTCCCCCTCAACACCTCCCACAAGATCGACCGGCGCCGGCTGCCCCCGGCCGACTGGGACCGGGGCCGCCCCTCCCGCGCCTGGCGGACCCCCGCCCCCGGCACCGAGGCGACACTGGCCGCGCTCTTCGCCGAGCTGCTGCGGGTCGAACGGGTGGGCGCCGACGACCACTTCGTCGAACTCGGCGGCGACTCGCTGCTGCTCGCCCAGCTGCAGGGCCGGATCGAGCAGGCCCTCGGCGTGCGGATCGAACTGCCCGACCTGATGGCCGATCCCACCGTCAGCGGCCTGGCCCGGCTCGCCCCGTCGGCCGCCGCCCCCGGCGCCCCGGCGGCGCTCCCCCCGATCGCCCCCCGGCGGCGCTGACCCCGCACGCCCGGCCCGCCCAACAGGCCCACACGCCCGCACGCCCGGGACGCCGCGTACGTACCGCACGCCCCGCACGTCTCGTACCCCCCGCAGGGACCGCACGCCCCGCACGCCACAGACCCCAGGCACGACCTTCCTCGTCTCACCGACGACTTCGGCATGGAGGCCGGCATGACCACCGAGGCCGCGGACGCCACCGACCGGCTGGTGACCGCTTTCGACCACCACGACCCCGGATACACCCCCGAGACCGCGGAGCGGGTGAACAGCCGGATCCGCGAGCAGGGCGTGACCTGGTCACCGGCGTACGGCGGGATCTGGATCCTGTCCCGGTACGCGGACGTGCGCGCCGCCCTGACGGACTGGCGCACCTTCAGCTCGGCGCGGGGCGTGCACTTCCCGCGCGCCGAGGGCATGCCGATGTTCTCGCCCATCGACTACGACCCGCCGCAGCAGCGCGAGATACGCGACCGGATGGCGGGCCCGGTGACCGGCGACGCGGTCAAGGCGCTGGTGCCGGAGCTGCGGCGGATGGTCGCCCGGCTGCTCGCGCCGGTGGTCGAGCGCGGCCACGGGGACCTGATGGCCGAGTTCGCGGAGCCGTTCGCGATCGAGGTCCTGGGCGTGGCCTTCGGGCTCTCCGCGAGCTGCCGCGCCCGGATCCGCGAGGCGACCCGGACGATGTGGACGTACATCTCGACCGACCGGGACGCGAGCAAGTTCTGGCCCGCGTTCCACGCCCTGCTGTCCGAGGAGGTCGAGCGGGTCCGGCGCACCCCCGACGGCAGCTACCTCGCCCGGCTGGCGACGATGGAGCGGGACGGCCGGCCGCTGCCCGACGAGGAGCTGTACTCGGTCATCGTCAGCTTCTGCGTCGCCGGGCACGACAACACGATGAACTCGATCACCCGGCTGACGCACACCCTGGCCGGCGACCCCGCGCTGCAGCTGCGGCTGCGCCACGAGCCGGAGCTGCGCCCGGCCGTCGCGGAGGAGGCCCTGCGCCGGTGGTGCCCCACCGACCGGTTCACCCGGGTCACCACCCGCGAGGTCACCGTCGCCGGCACCGTCATCCCGGCCGGCGCCCGGGTGGTGCTGCTGTTCGACGCGGCCAACCGGGACCCGGAGAAGTTCCCGGACCCCGACCGGTTCGACCCCGACCGCGGCAACTCCCACCAGCACCTCGCCTTCGGGCACGGCATCCACCACTGCCTGGGGGTCCATCTGGCCCGGGCGGAGTTCGCCGCCGTCCTCGACGAGCTGGCCACGCTGCCGCTGTTCGACCTGGCCGCCCCCAGCGACCTGCACTTCGAGAACGGCCGGCACATCACGTTCGACCAGGTTTCGGTGCGGTTCCGCACCGGGGAGGAGCGCTGAGATGACCATCGGGTCACCCACCGGGACGAGCGCCGGAGAGCCGCAGCCGACCCTGCTGATCGACCTGGCGACGGGGCTGTGGAAGGCCCAGACGCTGACCGCCGCGATCGAGACCGGGCTCTTCGGGGCCCTGGCCGGCGGTCCCGCCGACGCGCCCGCCGTCGCCGCCCGGCTCGGTCTGGCCGACCGGCCGGCCGAGGTCCTGCTGACCGCGTGCGCCGCGCTCGGACTCCTGGAGGCGCGGGACGGGCGCTACGCCAACGCTCCGGTCGCCGACCGGTACCTGGTGCCGGGACGCCCCGACTACTTCGGCGACTACGTGCGGATGGTGACCCGGTACACCACCCCCGGCTGGCTGCGCGCGACCGACGCCGTCCGAACCGACGCGCCCACCAAGCCGGTGCCCGACCCGGACCGCAACATGTTCGAGGAGGGCAACCGGCCGGAGTCCTTCTGGGGCGGGCTCTTCGCCTTCTCCACCCTGACCGCCCGCCGGATGGCGGACGCGCTGGACCTCTCCGGCGTCCGCCGGATCATGGACGTCGGCGGCGGCTCGGGAGCCACCCTGATCGAACTGTGCCGCCGCCACCCGCACCTGAGCGGCACCGTCGTAGACCTGCCGCACGTATGCGCCCTGGCGCGGGAGCGCATCGCCGAGGCGGGGATGACCGGCCGCATCGACACGGTGGCGGCGGACTTCTTCGCCGATCCGCTGCCGTCCGGGCACGACGCCGTGCTGCTGTCGATGATCCTGCACGACTGGGACGAGAACCAGAACCGGAAGATCCTCGCGTCCTGTCTGGACGCGCTGCCCTCCGGCGGCACCGTCCTCATCAGCGAACTGCTGGTGGACGACGACAAGTCCGGCCCGGTGGACGCGGCGCTGATGAGCATGAACATGCTGGTCGGCACCTGGGGGCGGAACTACACGGCCGCCGAGTACGCCGGCTGGCTGCGCGACGCCGGCTGCGACCGGGTCGGCACCGTCCGGTTCGACTCCCCCGGCGCCAACGGCGTGGTGAAGGGGGAGAAGGCGTGAGGGAGGCCCGGCAGAGGCGCTGGTTCCTGCGCCCCCCGTCCGACGAGGCCCGGATGCTGCTGCTGTGCATGCCGTACTCGGGATGCGGCGCCTCCATGTTCCGCGCCTGGCCCGCCTCCGTCGGCGACGCGGAGGTGGTCCCGCTGCAGCTGCCGTGGCGGGAGAACCGGATGCGCGAACCGCACTTCGGCACCTACGCGGAGCTGGCCGCGGCGCTGCTGGACGACGTCGGGGAGCTGCTGACCGCCCGCCCGTACGCGCTGTTCGGCCACTGCGGGGGCGCCCTGCCCGCCTTCGAGACGGTCCTCGGGATCGCCGAGCGCGGCCTGCCGGCGCCGGTGCGGTACTTCGCGTCGAGCCAGGTCGCCCCGCAGGACGGCCCCTGGGGCCGGTTCCTCGGTCTGGACGACCAGGGGCTGCGGGACGAGATCACCGGACTGCTGACCGCCATGGGGGCGGCGGCGTCCGCCGCCGAGCTGGTCGACCTGTTCATCGACGTGATGCAGGCCGATCTGGACGCCAACCGGACGTACTTCCGCCCCGCCGGCACCGCGCCCTGCCCGATCACGGCGCTGGGCTGGGACGGCGACGTCGAGGTGCCGCACCACCTCATGGGCGGCTGGTCGGCCTGGGCGCCCACCGAGAAGGTGGTCCTGCCCGGCACCCACTACAGCTTCCTGGACGCGCCGCCGGAGCTGGTCCGCACCCTGGCGGACCGGCTCACGCTGGACTCCCTCCCCGCGCGGCGCTGACCCGCCCTCCCTGCGGCCACCCGCGGTCCGACGCCACGGCCCGCGGGGGCCCGGGCGTGCCCGCGGGCGGTGACGTGGGCCCGCGGCGTGCCCGCGGAGAGCGGCGGACACTGCGCGCACCCGCGGGATTCACCGTATTGCGCTGACTCTTGTGTTGCCTGTTAGGTATGTCTCTGCATCGCCTGTCGTGTTTTTGCTGACTGACTTGGAGGACAGTGGCATGAGTCAACAGAGCGAGTTGCTTCGTCGACTGCGCCGGCTCCCGGGAGACCGACGGGACGCGCTGCTGGCTCAGCTGGAGGGCGTGTCCGCCGGCGTCCGCTCCGCCGCTCTGTCGTACCGGCAGGAACAGCTCTGGCTGTTCGACCGGCTCGCCCCCAGCACCCTGGCCTACGGACTCGGTTTCGCCTTCCCGGTCGAGGGCCCGCTCGACCCGGAGGCGCTGCGCGCGGCCCTGACCGATCTGCTCCGGCGGCACACCGTGCTCCGCTCGGTCTTCCCGGACGAGGACACCGAGGGCGTCCAGCGGGTGCAGCCGGTGCCCGAGGTGCGACTGGAGGTCGAGGACGTCCCCGAGGAGCGGCTGCGCCCGCGCGCCGACGAGGTGGTGCGCGGCGAGCTGCGCCGCGGGATGGACCTCAACTCCGGCCCGCTGGTGCGCTTCCGGCTGCTGCGGGCCGCCCCCGAGCGCCACCTGCTGGTGCTGACCGGCCACTCCCTCGTCATGGACCCCCGGTCGGCGGAGGTGCTCCAGCGCGACCTGGCGCACGCCTACCGCGCCCGGGCCGCGGGCCGGGCGCCGGAATGGGACCGGGAGGCCGTGGACTTCGGGCGGTACGCGAGCTGGCAGCGCGACTGGTGCGAGCGGGACGAGGCCCGGGACGCCGCCGAGTACTGGCGCGGCGCCCTGGCCGGCTGGGAGGCCACCGAGCTGCCCGCCGACCTCCCCCGGCCGCGGCTGATCGACCTGACCAGCGACCTGGTCCGGGTGCCGCTGCCCGCCGCGCTGTCCGCCGCGGTGGACGACCTGTCGAAGGGCGACACGGAACGGCGGGACGTGCTGCTGGCCGCGTTCCTCGTGGTGCTCGCCCGGCACACCGCGCGCGGCGACCTCACCGTCGGGCTGCCGTGCGACGTCCCGGGTCCGCACGACGCCGGCCTGCTGGTCGGCGACATCGGGAACCTGCTGCCGCTGCGCGTCGAGCTCGACGAGGCGGACAGCTTCGCCGCCGTGGTGGCCCGGGTGCGCGACGCCCGCCGCGACGGCCTGCGGCACTCCGCCCTGCCGTTCAAGCTCATCCTGGACGCGCTCGGCGTGGAACCGGACGCCGGCCGGCTGCCGCTGGTCCAGATCGGCTTCACCACCACCGGCGAGGCCCCCGGGCCGGTCGTCGCCGACGGCGTCGGGATCGGCTGCGAGCGCGTCGACTCCGGGGCCGGGACCTTCGAGCTCACGCTGGAGGTCCACGACGGCGAACAGCCCGCCGTGGCCGTGCGCTTCGCCACCGCGCTGTACCGGCGGGCCACCGCCGCCCGGCTCCTCGACCGCTTCGTCCAGACCCTCGGCGCGCTCTGCGAGCGGCCCGAACGGCCCTTCGGGGACGCCCCGCTGGGCACCGCGGAGGAGCGCGCCACCGTGCGCGACCGGTGGAACGACCCCATCGGCGAGCCGCTGGAGACGCCGCTCCACGAGCTGTTCGCCCGGGTCGCCGCCGCGGCCCCGGACCGCACCGCGCTGGTCTGGCGGGACGGCACGCTGACGTACGGCGGGCTCGACGCCTGGTCCGCCCGGATCGCGGAGCGGCTGACCGCCGCCGGGGTCGCGGTCGGCGACCTCGTGCCGGTGGTGATGGAGCGCGGCCCGGCGCTGCTCGCGTCCGTGCTGGGCGTGCTGCGCGCCGGCGGCGCCTACGTCCCGGTCGACGCCGCCCAGCCCGACGAGCGGCTGGCGGTGATCCTGGAGGACACCGCAGCCCGGACCGTGGTGGTCTCGCCCGGCACGGCGGACCGGGTGCCGGAGTCCCTGCGGCTGCTCGTCGGCCCCGGCCCGCAGGACGGTCCCCCGGCCGGCGCCGGCGCCGCCCCGCCCGCCGTCCCGGCCGCCTCCGCGGCGTACGTGATCTACACCTCCGGCTCCACCGGACGGCCCAAGGGCGTGGTCGTCGAGCACCGCAACGCCGCCAACTTCACCCGCACCGTCCGGGAGATGTTCGGCCTCACCCCCGACGACCGGGTCCTGCACTTCGCGTCGCCGGGCTTCGACGTGTCGGTGTTCGAGATCTTCGGGACGCTGCTCAGCGGCGCGGTGCTGTACGTGATGGACGAGGACCAGCGGCGCTCCGTGGACGCCCTCGACGCGGTCCTGCGGGAGCAGCGGATCACCGTCATCGACCTGCCCCCGGCGATCATGGAACTGCTCTCCCCGGACCGGTACCCGGATCTGCGGGTGGCGTTCGTGGGCGGCGAGGCGTTCACCGGCGAGCTGACCACCCGGTGGGCCCGCGGCCGGGCGTTCTGGAACGGCTACGGCCCCACGGAGACCACGGTGACCGTGGTCGCCAAGCGGTGCGAGGGCGAGTGGACCGCCTCCCCGCCGATCGGCCGCGCCATGGCCAACCACCGCGCCTACGTGGTGGACGGCGCCGGGTCCGGGATCCTGCCGCCCGGCGCAATCGGCGAACTGGCCGTCGCCGGGCTGGGGGTGGCCCGCGGCTACCTGGGCCGGCCGGACCTGACCGCCGACCGGTTCCGGCCCGATCCGGACGGCCCGCCCGGATCCCGCCGCTACCTCACCGGCGACCTCGCCTATTGGGACGACTCCGGGGACCTCTGCTTCGTCGGCCGGGCCGACCGGCAGGTCAAGGTGCGCGGCGTGCGGATCGAACTGGGCGAGGTGGAGGCCGCGCTGCAGGCCGTGGACGGCGTCGCCCAGGCGGTGGCGGAGGTGGCGACCGACCCGCGCACCGGCGCCCTGCTCATGGCGTACGTGGTCCCCGAGCACCCCGGCGAGCTGCAGCTGGACACGGTCCGCTCGGCGGTGGCCGGGCGGCTGCCGGCCGCGATGGTGCCGTCCGTGCTGGTGCCGCTGGACGCGGTGCCGCTCACCCCCAGCGGCAAGATCGACCGGCGGCGGCTGCCCGCCGTGGAGTTCGCCGCGGTCGACGAGCTCTCGGAGGCCGACGAGGAGAACAGCACGCCCACCGAACGCACCATGCGCAGCGAGGTGTTCGCGCCGCTGCTCGGCGCCCGGATCGGCAACCACGTGAACTTCTTCGCGGCGGGCGGCACCAGCCTCCAGGCGATCCAGCTGTCCTCCCGGGTGAACGCGGTGTTCGGGGTGGCGCTGCCGATCGCCGACTTCTTCTCCGACCCGACCGTGGCCGGCCTGTCCGCCCTCGTGGACGCGGCCCGCGCCGGCGAGGCGTCGCAGCGGGACGCGCTGGCGGAGGCGCTCGCCCTGGTGGAGGGCAGCAGCGACGACGAGATCGCCGAACTGGCGGCGGGGCTCGACGAGAAGGGCGCGCGGTGAGCGGGGGCGGCACCGCGCCGGCGCCCGTGGACGCCGGTCCGGTGACCTTCGCCGTGGACTCGCCCTGGGTGCGCCGGGTGCCCCGGAAGGACGCCCGGGTACGCCTGGTGTGCCTGCCGTTCGCCGGGGGCGGCGCGTCCGTGTACCAGCGGATGGCGGCCCTGATGCCGCCGTGGGTGGAGACCCTGGCGGTGCAGCTGCCCGGGCGCGAGGACCGGTCCCGGGAGGACCCGCCGGGCCGCGTCGACGCGCTGGTCGCGGCCTGCTCGATCGCCCTGCGGCCGTACACGGCGCTGCCGTACGTGCTGTACGGGCACTGCGCGGGAGCCCTGCTGGCCTACGAGGTCGCGCACGAGATGGGACGCCGGTTCGGCACCTGGCCGCTGCGGCTGATCGTCGGCGAGCAGCCGGCCCCGCAGGCGCCGCCGCCGGAACGGCCGCTGCACCGGCTGCCGGACGAGGAGCTGCTGGCCACCGTCCGGGAGCGCGGCGGGCTGCCGGACGCGGTGGCCCGGAACGGGCAACTGCTCGATTTCCTCCTGCCGTTGCTGCGGAGCGACTTCGCGCTCTGGGAGAACTACCGGTACCGGCCGCGTCCGCCACTGCCGGTGCCGGTCACCACGGTCCGCGGCCGGACCGGCTCCGTGGACGAGCGGGCCCTCGCGGGCTGGGCCGACCGGACCTCGGCGGGCCGCACCGCGCTGACCGTCGAGGGCGGCCACTACTTCGTCGTGGGGCTGACCCCGGAGGCCGCCGGTGCGATCGCCGGCCGGCTGCCCGCCCCGGAGGAGGCCGGCGCCCCCGCCGGACGCCCCGTACCGCCCGCCGGCCCCGCCGGTCCGTCGACCGCCTCGGACGGAAGGACATCCGCGTGACCGCCACCGCTTCCTCTCCCCTCTCCGCCCCGAGGATGTCCCTGGACGACGTCGCCGCGCTCGCGGCCGGGGTCCGGGGCGTCCGGGAGGCCGCCGCCGTGCACGACCGCCGGCTGCGCGCGACCGGTGCCGGCCGGCCGTCCGGCCCCGCCGGCGCCGTGCCGGCCGGCACCGACGTGCCCGCCGACCGGCCGGCGCTCGTCCGCGGCCCGGAACCGGTCCTGCCGCCGGACGCGGTGGCCACGCTGCCCGAGGCACTGGCCCGGGCCGCGCGGGTGGCCCCCGACCGCGGCACCACCTACGTGCTGCCGGACGGCGGTACCGACCGGCAGACCTATGCCGAGCTGTACGAGGACGCCCGCCGCGTGCTGGGCGGTCTGCGGCGGCACGGCCTCGCCCCGGGCGACACGGTGCTGCTGCAGTGCGCCGACAGCCGCGCCTTCGTCACCACCTGGTGGGCGTGCGTCCTGGGCGGGTTCCTGCCCACGCCGGTGGCCCCCGCCCCCGAGTACGCCACGGACAACGCCGCCGTGCGGAAGCTCGCCGCCGCCTGGGACCTGCTCGGACGGCCGCCGGTCGTCGCCGATCCCGGGCTGTTCGACGGCGTGCGGTCCCTGGCGGACCGGCTGCCCGGCGGCGAGGACCTGCGGGTGCTGGCCGCCGACGCCCTGGCCGATCCGGAGCCGGCGGAGTGGACGGTCCCCGACCCGGACGCGCTGATCGTCAACCTGCTCACCTCCGGCAGCACCGGCACGCCCAAGTGCGTGCAGCACCGCCACCGCACGATCGTCGCGCGGACCTACGCGGCGATCGCCGCGAACGGGTTCACCGCGCACGAGGTCTCGCTCAACTGGATGCCGCTGGACCACGTCGGCGGCATGATCATGTTCAACCTCCGGGACGTGTTCCTGGCCTGCGAGCACGTCAACCTGCGCACGGAGTCGGTGATCCGCCGGCCGCTGCTGTGGCTGGACTGCCTGGACCGGTTCGGGGCCACCAGCACCTGGGCGCCCAACTTCGCGTTCTCGCTGGTGTGCCGGCACGCGGAGGAGATCGCCGCCGGCTCCTGGGACCTGAGCCGGCTGACGAACATCTGCAACGCCGGCGAGGCCGTGGTGGCCCGGACCGCCCGCCGCTTCGTGGAACTGCTCGCCCCGCACGCGCTGCCGGCCGACGCGATGGTCCCCTGCTGGGGCATGTCGGAGACGTCGTCGGGAGTGACGTACACGCGCATGCACCGCGACGACCCCGCGGCCGGCACCGTCTCGCTGGAGCCCGGCTCGCTGGACGGCGCGCTGCGCGAGCTGCCGGCGGGCACGCCGGGCGCGGTGGTCGTGACGGAGGTCGGCGCGCCGGTGCCGGGGGTGGCGCTGCGGATCACGGGCCCGGACGGGGAGGTGCTTCCCGAGGGCCGGGTCGGCCGTCTGCACGTGTCGGGTGACACGGTGATGAACGGCTACGCCCGCAACGAGCGCGCCAACCGGGAGAGTTTCACCGGCGACGGCTGGTTCGACACCGGCGACCTGGGGTTCCTGCGCGCGGGCCGGCTGTTCCTCACCGGCCGGCGGACGAACATGGTGATCGTCAACGGGGCGAACTTCCCGGCGCACGAGATCGAGGCGGTGGTCGAGCAGGTCCCCGGGGTGCGGCCGGCGTGCTCCGCGGTGGCGGGCGTGCCCGACGAGGAGACCGGCACGGACGCCCTGGTGGTCTTCTTCGTGCCGGACGGCGACGACGTGCCGGCCCTGGTGGACGCCATCCGCTCGGCCCTCGCCCGCGACCTGGCCCTGCGTCCCGCGTATCTCGTGCCGGTGACGGCCGCCGAGTTCCCCCGGCAGCCCGGCGGGAAGGTGCAGCGCGAGCGGCTGCTCGAAGGCTGGCGCGAGGGGCGTTTCGACGACCGCTGCTACGGCGGCGAGGCGGGCGGCGCGGACGCGGACGCCGCGGCCGGCGACGAGGGCGTCGGGGTCCCGGCGCTGGCGGTCGTCTGGGAGGCGGCCGGAGCGCCGCTGGGGCAGCGGCCGCCCGGTCCGCTGGTCGCGTGTGTCGCCGGCGGGGACGCCGCGGGCTGGCTCGACGGGGTGGCCGACGCCCGCGTGCCGGCCGGCACGGACCCCGGAGAGCTCGCGAAGGCGCTGGAGCGGGCCTTCGACGGTCTCGGGGAGCCCGCCGCCGGCGGATCCGGGGAGGGCCCGGTGCCGCAGGTGCTGTTCGTGGCCGCCGGGGACCCCGCCGAGGCGCCGGCCGACGGGGACGGCGCCGTCCCGGCGCAGTTCCTGGCCGTGGCCGCCGCCCTGGCGCGGGTGCGCCCCGGCGCCGAGCTCACCGTGCTGACCCGGGGCGCCGCCACGACGGCACCCGGCGAGCTCGTGGTGCCGGGCCGGGCGGCGCTGACCGCGCTGGTGCGGACCGCGCGTTCCGAGCGGCTGCTCGCCCGCACGGCGATGGTCGACGCACCGGCGGACGCCCGCCCGGCCGGACTCGCCGGGCTCGCGGCCGTGCGGCATCCGGAGGACGTGGTCGCCGTCCGCGCCGGCGGACCGCTGCGGCAGCGGCTGCGGACGGTGCCGCTGCCGGACGCCTTCGACATCGCCGCGGACCTGCTGCCGCCGGGCGGCACCTGTCTGATCACCGGCGGTCTCGGGGGCCTGGGGCGGACGGTGGCGGAGCACCTGGCGGTCGCGCAGGGGGCCCGGCTGCTGATCGTGGGCCGGACCCCGGAGGAGCGGCTGGCTCCCGGGGCCCGGGAGGCCCTGGAGATCCTGTCCTCGGTGGGCGAGGTCCGCTACCGGGCCGTGGACGCCTCCGACGCGGAGGCGCTGGCCGGTGCGGTGGCCGAGGCGGAGGCGGCCTGGGGCCGGGGGCTCGACCTGGTGCTGCACCTCGCGGGCGCGGCGGTCGCGGAGCAGTGGGAGTCGCTGTCGGGGCACGAGCTGCGGAGCGAGTCCGCCGGATGGCTGGAGCGGATGCTCCGCCCCAAGGCCGGGGGGTGCGTGGCCGTGGACGGGCTGCTGGCCACCCGTCCGGACACGGCGGTGGTGCTGTTCTCCTCGGTGAACGGCTTCTTCGGCGGCACCGGGTTCGGCGCCTACGCGGCGGCCAACGCGGTGCTGGACGGCTGGGCCCAGCGCTGGGCGGCGGCGGGCCGGCGGGCCCGGTCGCTGGCGTGGAGCATGTGGGACGGTCCCGGCATGAACGAGGGCAGTCCGCTCGTCGCGGCGGCGCGGCACCGGGGGCTGACGCTGATCGACCCGGCCCGCGGCACGCTGGCCCTGCTGGGCGCCCTGCGGACGGCCCCGGTGCATCTGCTGCTCGGCGCGGATCCGGCGAACGAGCAGATCAAGACGTACCTGGCGGCGGATCAACTGCGCGGCGGCACCATCGCGGTGGCGGTGGTGCCGGAGCCGGGCGCGGACGCGCCGGCGGTACGGGTGGCGGTCGCGGCCCGGCTGGCCGGCCAGGGGGTCTTCGCCCGGGTGGCGGTGACGTCGCGGATCGAGCGCGACCCGGGCGGCGCGCCCGATCCGGCGGCCGTCCTGGCGGCGCTCGGCGCGGGCGGCGCGGGGTACGCGGCGCCCGACGGGCGGCTGGAGGTGCTGGTGGCCCGAACCGCCGCCGAGGTGCTCGGGGTGCCCCGGGTGGGCCGGGACGACTCGTTCTTCGGTCTGGGGTGCGACTCCATCAGGGCGGTCCAGCTCGCGGAGGCGCTGAGCGGCCTCCTGGGCGACCGGGTCACGGTCGGTGCGCTGTACGAGTCACCGACGGTCCGTTCGCTGGCGGCGGGGATCACCGGCTGACGGCCGGGGGCCTCCCGGGCCGGGGTCCGGCCCGGGAGGTGACTCCGGCGTGAAGGTTCCGTGCGGGGTCGTCCGGCGGCGCCTGAATCCGCCGCCGGGGACCCTAGACTCGGCTTCGTCCCGCCGATGCCGTGCTCGTCCCGCTAGCCGCGCGCCTTCCGGCCGCTCGGCTTCCCGTCCTCCAGCAGACCCATACGACGCAGTCTGTCCACCCACGCCTGTGCGGTGTAGCGGGGGACGCTGTAGTGCTGTGCCACCTTGCCGACGCTTCTGGACTTGAGGAAGACCGTCCGCACCTCGTCCGCGTCGGGCATCTTGCGGTAGGGGCGTTCCGTCTGCTTCTCGTCCGGCAGCGCGGGCACCGCCGCCGGCTTGGGGCCGTCCTGCGGCCCCGCGGCGCGGGCCGCGGGGGCGGCGACCCCGCTCACCGCCTGGGCCAGCATCTCGAAGTCGATGTCGAGTGCCGCGCGCGGTGGGATTCCTCCGTCTTCCGAGGCCCGGACCACCAGTTCGACTATGCGGGGCGGCCCGCCGGGAACGCTCTGCATCACCGCGGTGATCTTCGCGGGTTCCTCTTCGGTGCCTCCGCCGGACGCTTCAACCGTGATGGTCCATCTCATACAACACCCGCAATCATGGTCCCTCCGATCGCCATCTCGCGCGGGGCGGACCAGGCGAGAACGCGACCTGTGTGAGCCACACGCGAACGACCGTCTCCCACCCCGTCATGTGAGAGGTATTCGCAGTTTCGCACTATAGCCACCTTGTGGCTGGAAAAGCCACAAGAAAATCGATGAATGGCTCACAAACACTCCAGCGTTCCACTAGGATACGCCCCCACGGCAGTGGCGTTTTCGGAGGCGTGAGGCGAGACCGCCCACCATGTCCCGGTCGCCCCGATCGAGGCGCGCGCCCGCCCCCGGTGCCGCCGGCCCGCCACGGCCGACGGCTCCGTCTCCTAAACGACAACTCCCGTGGCCAGAAGCCTGTTTCCGGGTTCCGGCGAGATCCGCCAGCGGCCGTGGAAGCGGTCGACGCGCACCCCCGCGACCACCGGCCCGGGCACCCGCAGCGTCCCGGTGAACGTGCCGTTCCGGGGGTCGGGAAGGATCACGCACTCGGGGAAATCGAGCCATCGCCGGGTGAGGGGATACCACGTCTTGAAGACGCTCTCCTTCGCACTGAACACCAGGCGGTCCCACGCGATTCCGGGGTGCGCGGCGGAGAGCCGGGCGACGGTGTCCCGCTCCTCCGGCAGCAGCGCCGCGCCCCCGACGCCCGCGGGCAGCGGCAGGTTCGGCTCGGCGTCCACCCCGACCGAGGCGACCGCGCCCCGGCGCGCCACCGCCGCCGCGCGGTAGCCCTCGCAGTGCGTCATGCTGCCCACGACCCCGTCGGGCCAGCGCGGCGCCCGGCGGGCCCACGGGGGCCCGTCCGCGGCCGGCAGGACCGGGCCCGGCGCGCAGCCGATCCGGGCCAGCGCGCGGCGGGCGCAGAGCCGGACGGCGGCGAACTCCCTCCGGCGCGCGGGGCCCGCGCCGGCCACGAGGGCGGCCTCCTCCGGGTACAGCTCGGCGTCGGGGTCGCCGAACAGCTCCTCCAGGACGACCTCCGGCGGCAGCGCCCCCGCCAGCAGTCGCCCGGTCGCCGGCGCGGCCGTCACGCGGAGCCCTCCCTCACGGGCGCGGGCACGATGCGCACCGCGCCCCGCGGCGGGGCGGGACGGCGCCCCCACTCCCGGGGGTAGCCGAGGGAGACCTCCCGGTGCGGCACCCCGTCGCACTCCAGGGTGCGCGGTATGTGGAGGTGTCCGTAGACCACGCTCACCGCCCGGTACCGCACGTGCCAGTCCGCGGTCTCCTCGGTCCCGCACCACTGGGCGAACTCCGGGTGGCGCAGGATCCGGGTGGGTTCGCGGACCAGCGGGTAGTGGTTGACGAGGACGGTGGGCAGGCCGGGGTCGACGGCGTCCAGCCGCGCGCGCGTGTACTCCAGCCGCGCCCGGCACCAGGCGTCCCGGCTGGGGTACGGGTCGGGGTGCAGCAGGTACTCGTCGGTGCACACCACGCCCGCGCGGTAGGCGATCTCCAGCGCCTCCTCCTTGGTGCGGGCGCCCGGCGGCCGGAAGCTGTGGTCGTAGAGGACGAACAGCGGGGCGACGACCACGGGCCCGGCCGGCCCGTCCCAGACCGGGTACGGGTCCTCCGGCGTCCGGACCCCCATCGCGCGCAGGCTGTCGACCAGGTACGCGTAGCGCGCCTCGCCCCGCAGCTGCACCGGGTCCGCCGGCGGGGTCCACAGCTCGTGGTTCCCGGGCGCCCACACGACGGTGCCGAAGCGATCGCGCAGAGTCTTCATCGTATCGAGGATGTCTGCGGTCATCTCGCCGACGTCGCCGGCGACGAGGAGCCAGTCGTCGTCGGACTCCGGGCGCAGCCCCTCGACGATCCGCTGATTCTCCGGGTATTGAACGTGCAGGTCGCTGATGGCGAAGAGGTGCGTCACCGGATCACCGCCGAGACGTACGACCGCACTGCCCGCTCCAGAACCATGCTGCCTTCTCTCTCGAAGATACTTCGCCGAAAGACCACATTCACAGTGTACGAGCACATGTCGTATGTGGCCCGGCGCCCATGGTCCGGGTGGGTGCGCGACAGCGCGGCCGGCGTCGCCATGGAGGTCCATGGC
>NZ_JBHVMF010000043.1:0-21979 GCF_042797055.1 Streptomyces sp. NPDC057854 | reverse complement strand
TGGCCGGGTCGCCGACCGGACCGGTGGCGAACGGGGACGCCGCCGCAGGGTCGGCGAGGAGCAGGGCGAGATAGCGCGCGACGTCGTCCCGGCTACGCAGGGCGTCGCGGACCGCGGCGTGCCGCCGCTCGGCGACGTCACCGTCCAGGCCGAGCACGACGACGCAGCGCCGGGTCGCACGCTCGTCACCCGTCCCGGCCGTCGTCTCCACGGCGAGGAACGGGGTGACGGCACGAAGGCTCAGGCCCTCCCACGCGACGTCCGCGCCCTCGTGGAACAGCCGTGCGTGCAGGTCGGCCGGCAGGGTCACCGGCCACGTGACCGTGGTGGCGCCGGGCACCGGCTCGGGCAGGCCGTGCGTCCCGACGACGAGGCGCGCCGTGGGATCGCCGTCGCTGCCGTCCGCGTCGTCCGTGGTGAGGCTTGCGCGCAGTCGGGACGCGGCGAGACGCCGGTGGAAGTCGTCGATGTCGAGGGCGGTGGACTCGGCAGGGTCGACGACCGGCTCGGGCGAGCGCGGCGCGAACGCGTCCAGCACTTTCGCCAAGCCCGGGACGTCCTTCGCACCGTCGAGCGTGGCGCGCACGCCGACGTCGGCGGTGCGGCCCTGCAGGGCGACCGCCAGCTCGACGTTCCCGCCCCATGCCGCCGTGGTGAGGTTCGCGCTTCCGGTGACCGTCGTGCTGTCTCGACCGGAGTCCACGACGACCGTCTTGGCATGCAGACCGTCGCGGACGCGATCCGTCTCGCGGACGGGACCGGCGGTCGAGCGGGGGTCGCCCGACGAGGCGGCGCCGTCGTCCGAGGACGGGTCGCGCTCGGCCGCTGACGACAGGGTCCGGGTCGCCCAGCAGTCGAGCGGGATGGTGCCCAGCCGGTCGAACGTCTCCGCGCGGGAGACGAGCGTGCGGTCGTCCGCGTCGGGGAGCCTGCGGAGCAATCCGGCGTCGAGGAACGGGCTCACCGCGAGGACGCGGTCCGCGGCGTCGGGGAACGGCCAGGGCGTCGGGACACCGTCGAGCCCGAGGGGCAGGACCTCGGCGCTCCGGAACGGTGTGGGCGGGGCGAGCCGCGCGTTCGCGACCGACGCGGCGACGGACTCCACCTGCGCGGCGCGGTCCTCGGGGAGCGGGGACGTCGCCAGGTGGGGGAGAGCGCGCAGGAAAGCGCTGATCGGGGCGGGGGCGACCGGCTCGGCGGCCGATTCGTCCTCGTCCAGGACTAGCACGGTGTCCCAGGACAGGTCGAACGTCAGGTTGCGGCTGAGCACGACGAACCGGTGGCGGTACGCATCGTCGTCGTCGACGAACCGCAGGGTCCACGACTTGGGATGGAACAACCGACCCGGTGCCGGGGCCATGACCTGGTGCACGGCCCCCTCGACGAAGGTGAGCACCGAGCGGTACGACGCCGGCACGCTGATCCCGCCGGCCTGGCAGAAGACCGTGGTGAGCTCGCTGTAGCGCTGGACGGCCTCGAGCAGGCCGATGGGATCGGTCGCGGCGAGGTCGTCGCCATCGACCTGGGCGCTCGCGTCGAGCGTCGCGAACGTCACGGGACCCAGCAGTAGCGCGGTGAGGTCGAGCGAGTACGTCGTGGCGATCGCGGCGTCGACGCGCAGGCCGACGGGCGGGCGGAGGGCGTCGGTGAGCAGGACGCGGGTATCCGGGGTGAGCATCAGGCGGGGGTCCTTGCAGTGAGGAGCGCGTCGGTCGGCTGCCCACGTCGAATGGTGCTCGGGGGGTCGGGCAGAGCGGACAGGAGGTCGTCGAGGAGCCGCCGGGTCACGCCCCACCGGTAGTCGAGCAGTCCGGTGCCGGACTCACCCTTCCACGCCTCGCGGGCCGATCTGTTTGTGAGTCGTGCGCGTCCGCCCTTGAGGCCACGCTCCCGCTGGGCGACGAGGTCGCGTGCTCGCGACGAGTCCTCGACGCGGTCGCCGTCGAGCAGGACGTCGAGCCACGCGTCGGTGAACCTGCGGGTCGGCAGCGGGATCCGCTCGTTGCGTGCCGTCAGGACGCTCCACAGCTCGCCGCGGTCCCAGCCGTCGAGGGCGCGCGTCTCGACGAGCTCCTCGTGCCAGTCGTCGAGGCGCTCCCGGTAGTGGTCGACGACGTCCGGGATGGCAGCCGACTCGGCGACGAGGAGGTTGTACAGGAGCGCGGCACCGTGCATCGCGAGGCTGAACCGCGTTGCGTGGTCGACGACTGATTGAAGGTCGCTCGGCACACCGACCAGCGAGAGCTCCGCGGCCGAGGCGGCGTCGAGATCGACGGCGTCGCGGTGCTCGAGGAGCCATCCGAGCAGCGAACCGTGGGTCGTCGTGCGCAGCCGTTCGAGGAGGACCTCGGCCTCCTCGGGGCGCAGGTCGAAGGTCGTCGACCGCAGCAGGTCCTCGGGAGGTTCGAGGCCGGCGAGGTCGAAGCCGGCGTCCAGAGCCCTGTCACGGGCGCCCGGGTCGTCCGTCTCGGTCCGGCCACGGCCCGCGCCACGGAGAGCCGAGCCGCGGCGCAGATGCCCGACGACGCTCGTGTCCCAGGTGCGCAGGTGCCAGCGGCCGAGGGGTCCCCAGTAGACCTCGCTCGGCATGCGCTTCAGCTTCGCGCGGGCGGTCTGACCGAGGATGCCCTGGTTCCGGCCGCGCTCCTCGTCCCGGTAGCCCTCGAGCAGCGACTCGATGAGCCGCACCTCGTCGGCGCGCAGGCGACGCACGGCGTCGTCGACGGTCGAGGTGCCACGGACCGCACGCTGCACCAGCCACGGGACGAACAGCACGTACCGCAGCCGGGTGAGCAGCGTCGACGTCCCCGGGAAAAGCGCGTCGGAGAACGTGTCCCGGATCGACCCGATCCCCAGCTCGTCGACCGTGCCCTGCTCCTTGAACAGGTCGACGACCTCGAGCATGCGACGACGCTGGGCGTGGTCGGTGTCTAGCCAACCGAACGATGACGCCACGTGGTCCTCCTCTGACGCTGGCTACTGAAGCGTAGGAGTGAAGTGTCGGTCTGTGGACGCTTGCAAGGGTGAAGTTGGACCCGCGTCCGGTACTGACGCGGCATGGCGAGTGCGCTAGCTCCGTGTGGCAGGCGGTGGTAGCTTGAGCGCGTGATCGCCCAGGACTCGGGCGGTTGTGGACAGGGCATGCGCCGCGGGCTTGCCGCGCTAGCGTCGGGTCTGCCCGGACCGGCGCGACCGGGCAGCGTCGTGGGCGGAGGAGGAAGGTTGGTCTCGACACTGGACGGGTTCACGTTCGTCGATCTGTTCGCCGGTATCGGGGGGTTTCACGCCGCACTTGCTGACCTCGGTGGACGTTGCGTGTACGCATGCGAGACAGATCCTCGGGCGAGGAAGGTCTACGAGAAGGCGTGGATCGAGCCGGACCGGAGCAGGGGTCACTCCTATCCGTTCGCAGAGGACATCAATGACGACGTGGCGTACGTCGAGGAAGACGCGCTCCCCGCGGCTCAGGACGACCTCAAGGAGTTCCCCGAGCACGATGTGCTCGCTGCGGGATTTCCGTGCCAAGCGTTCAGCAAGTCGGGGAAGCAGCACGGGGTGCTGGACGAGACCCGAGGAACCCTCTTCTACAACATTCTTCGGATCGTCCGCGCTAAGCGGCCTCGGGTCGTCTTCCTCGAGAACGTGAAGAATCTCGCTGGACCCAAGCATCGCGACACCACGTTCAAGACGATCATTCGGGCCCTTCACGAGCTTGGGTACGTCGTCGCGGCCCACCCGACCGTCATCTCACCGCACAGGATCTCTCCTCGGCTCGGCGGTACGCCGCAGATGCGTGAACGCATCTACATCATGGCGATCCACGGAAGTGCGCTGGGTGACGATCTCCAGACCGGAGCAGAGCGCATCGAGTGGACGAGGAAGAGCAGAGCATCCCTCGCGACGGCGCCGCCCTTTGCGGCCTTCGAGTACGACGGTTGGGACCCTGGTCAGTGGCGGATCCGCTCCACACCCCTGGCGCTCTACGGAGGTGAGCCGATTCTCGTCGGCGACGCTCGGCTAGGGGACGTCAGCCGGTACGCCGTAGGCGAAGAGGGCCCGGCCATCGCGGCGTGGGACGGCTTCGTCCGTGAAGTCGTCAGGCGTCGCACGCTCAGGAGAGACGACGGCCGCCGGCGGCTCCCTGGGCACCCCATCTGGCTCGGGGTTCTCGACGAGGGCTGGCTCGCCCAGGAAAGGGCTGACGCTGAAGGCAGGCGGCCGACGCACGACCCCGATGATCGCGGTTGGAAGCACGCCTTCCTGGACCTCAACGAGCGCTTTGTCGTCGACTACCGACATGAGATCAATGCCACCCTGGGCGACACCGTCCTCTCCTTCGAGCGCAGCCGCCAGAAGTTCGAGTGGCAGGCGCAGGACGCCTCGTCGCTCGACGAGTGCCTGATCCAGCTCCGCCCGTCGGGCATCCGGGTCAAGAAGGCGACGTACACCCCGGCTCTCGTCGCGATCAACCAGACCCCGATCCTGGGTAAGGAGCGTCGCCGGATCGCACCGCTCGAGGCGGCTCGACTTCAGGGCTTCCCCGATCGTGTCGCGCAGATCATGACGAAGAGTCAGCCCGACAGCGCGTCCTACAAGCAGCTGGGCAATGCTGTGCACGTCGGGGCGGTGGCGTTCGCACTCGCCCAGTTTCTCGGGCACTTCGAAGAGATCGCGGGCCTCGATCCACGGCTTCAGGGCGCTCGCCACGCGTGGCGCGACCGATGGGAGGCCGGAGACGAAGCGCACGGCGTTGTCAGCAGGAAGGGGCTCCCCGTCGGGGGCGCGACCGATGACGACGAACCGCGAGCTGCCTGAAGGGGTCGCTGCGCGTCCGCAGCGTGTCCCGGCACACCCAGGCTCAGCCTCGGCGCGTGTCTCGGAGAAGATGAGCCGTGCGCGCAGGAGAGATACGAAGCCTGAGCTTGCGCTGCGCAGGGTGCTCCATGCGCACGGGCTCAGGTACCGGGTCGCGTTTCCCGTCCCGGGGCAGCGTCGGCGGACGATCGACATCGCGTTCACGCGGCCAAGGGTCGCGGTGTTCGTCGATGGGTGCTTCTGGCACGGCTGTCCGGAGCACGGAACCTCACCGCGCTCGAACAGCGAGTGGTGGCGGATCAAGCTCGCGGCGAACCACGCGCGAGACCTGGACACGAACAGGCTGCTCGAGCAGCAGGGATGGCTGGTCCTCCGCTACTGGGAGCATCAGGAGCCGTCCGCCGTGGCCGCCGAGATCGAGCGTGTCCTCTCGGGCGTGCGCAAGAGGCAGGTCAGCTCTCCGCAGCGTTGACGATAAGCTGGAGCGCACGCGCCGTCGAATGGCCGTACCCGTCCCTGACAGCGCGATCTGCCACTTCAGGATCGATGCCCAAGGTGTCGAGCACGCCGATCGCGACTCTGGCGATCTGTGACCACTGGACGGACGTCTGCGTCTTGGAGGGGCGTCCCCACTCGGCGGCCGAGCGGACGCGCAGCTCTTCCTCGTGCCGACGCAGCTCCTCTCCGACCTGATCGCCCAGAACGGCGCCAGCGAGGCAGACCCCAGCCAGACTTGCCACGAGCTGGAGGTCGTGCCAGCGCGCGCCGTGCTTGCCGTCCTTGAAGTGGTCCGACCACGCGTCGGCGGCGCGGTGGGCTCGCATGCCCGTGGCGACCAGCCGAAGCGCGTCGCTGATGACCCTTTCGTCGCGGAGCGGGTCGCCGGGGCGCTGAGCCCGGTCCAGGAGCGCATTGATCTGGTTCGCGGTAGACAGACGGCGAGGTTCGCCGTCGTCGTTCAGAGAATCGAGGAAGAGCGTGGAGAAGAGCCAGGACAAGACCTTCGTCCGCCGGTAACGAGAGTCGGGGACCCCGGAGTCGGAGAGGAACGTCGAGATCGCGCTCACGTGCGAGGAGACCGGGGAGAGGAACGATGCGGCGGCGCGGATTCCTGGCCCGTCACCAGCCGATACCGCGAGGGCACGCATCAGGAGGAGTTCGTGGTAGACCGCGTTCCGGATCTCCTCCGCGTTGAGGTGCTTTCCCTGCTTGTTGTAGAGGCTGAAGACCTCGTGGATCTGGCGGGGCGTCGCCTCTGTGTACTCGATCACGGGGACCTTGTAGTCCGTCGTCGCCTCGAAGATGTCGCGAACCGCGACGTGCTCGCCGCCGACCCGCACGAACTCGTCGGCGATCTGGTGAAAGTACTTGCCTGCCAACGGGGCGAGATCGCCGCTCAGCCCTGCCGACCCAGCAGCAAGCTTGAAGGGGAAGTAGTAGGAGCGCTCCGCAGTGGCCGTCAAGGCCTCGCCGGTCGCCTTCTTCCACGCCGTTCGAAACTGCGGATAGTTGGTCCGGAAGAGATGGGCGAGATCGAACCCTGGGTACTCGCGTGTCGCTGACTCGACGACCTCGAGCGCGGCTGGGTGAGCGCCGATGAAACGGAGGATCGACGTGAGTCGCTGCTTGCCGTCGACAACCTCGAAGGGCGCTTCCGCCGCCGACTTTGGACGCAGGATGATGACGGACGGCAGCGGGATCCCTCGGAGGATCGACTCGATGAGGAGCTGCGAGTCGCCGGTGGGCCACACGTCGCCGCGCTGGTAGGAGGGACTGAGCTCGAGCCTTCGCGACTTTGCCCGGGAGGCGAAGTCGTGGATCGACCACACTTCGGCCTTGGCCCGGATCGGGCCTGAGACGGTCGTGTCGACGGTGTCGTCCCACGCCTCGACCCAGGTCGTGGTGGCACTCGCACGGCTGCCGCTCTCGACGGCATCGAGGAAGACGTCACGAAGGTTGAGCGCTCGGTCGACCCGCGTGCGGAGAAGGTCGAGCCCGTGCGGCGTGAGCGTCACGATGTCCTGGTGCACCGTGTACATCTCGTGCGGGGTGCCGGAGCCGAGGCCCTCGAACAGAGACTTCGCGAGGCGCTCCGTTGGCGCGATCGGATCGAGACGGCTGTCGAGACGCAGCCAGTCCTGCACGGCTGCTACCAGGTCGAGCCAGGAGCCGTCGTCAAGACGAACGTCGTGCTCGGTGAACTCCTCGGACTGCTCGACCTCGGTCGGGTGCGGGCTCGTCGCAGACAACGATGCAAGCCCTACAGCGATCGCTCGTTCGATCTCGCGACGGTCGTCAGCGTCAGTCTCGCCACCCAGGTAATCCATGATCTCGCCGTCTCGCCATCTCGTCAGGTTCCGTCGCCGACGCAAGGATCGTAGCCACTTACGGAGGGGGAGTCTGCAGCCGCTCGAGGCGTTGGCTTACCCGCCAGGGAGATTTCGCCCCCTCGACGGTCGAGATCACGGACATGACGGACTACGGTGCACGTGTTGGGACGACCGACATGTGCAGCGTGGCAGGGAGCAGCAGCATGATTCCAGACAGGGACGCCTGGGCAGGGTACGACCGTTGGAACGATCTTCTGGCTGCCGAGCTGTTCCCCGAGACCGAGCAGCCGGCGCCGGTCTACCTGGATCTCGAGGCAGACGTTCTCTCGCGAGTCGCTGCGCGTATCGGGGTACCTGAAGATGGGGTGGTGCAGGCGCTGGCGGCCGCGGTGGCGAGTACCGTCGAGGTCGAGAGCGCGCGCGCTTTTCACCATCACCGGCAGCGACTTTCCGTGTGGAGGACGGGTGATCGCGAGCGCGTCAACCCCTTGATCGCGCTCCTCGCGGTCTTCAGCCTTGCCGCCGAACGCATGGCGAGCGGCGAGGGTATGTCGGCGAACAACTACTACGGTCGCCTCGCGACCCTTCTTGGCGGTAAGGCCGAAACTCTCGGCAAGGCCTATCGCACGATCGCAGAACCGTTCTGGGGGAGCCTCAATCTCTGGCTCACGACCGTGGGGGGTGCACGAGGGCTTCCGACCGCGTATTCGGTGGGGATGCGGTTCGTCGGCCTCGCGGTCTCCCAGGCGCTCGTGCGGGAGGCCGATCGGCGGCGCCTCGAGCGGTTCTTCTCGGACTTCGACCTCGCGCCCCGATCGGAGCTCCCGCCGGCAGAGCTGACCCCGCTGCTCGGCTCGTGGATCGACCAGAACCCGAGCCCGGCGACGAAGTACCTCGTAGCGCTCTGGAGCAGGTCTGGACTCCAGGACCGCGTAGCCGAGGTCGCGGCGACGCTGCTGAGCGAGTGGGACGGCATCGACTCGGAGACCGAGGGTCTCGGTCCGCGCGGGCGCGCGTCGCTCGCGATGTCCATCACGGCCTTCCCTCGTAAGCAGGTGAGGCTTCGACCTGTGTTCTTCCTGCCCCGCCCTGAGCAGTCGCGCAGCGTCGTGCTCCATGGGGAGCGGGACGAGAAGTTAGTTCTCGTGCAAAGCTCAGCCGCAGCCATGAGCTTCCAGGACCCGGGCATCATCGACGCCGCGAGCCTGCTCGAGGGCGTCCTCGAGGTGGAGGACGAGCTCGCCGGTACGATCCGTCGTCGTCCTCGCGGGCTCGTCGTCTTCCGCAAGGACGACCTGACTGGCGACTGGGTCGAGGTGCAGCAGGTGCTCATGGGCGACGACGTGGTCGTTCTCGTCGCTGATCGGCTCCGGCAGCGGGTCGAGGGGATCCTGGCTGAGGTGTCGCGCCCGGGTTGGGAGCCTCGGGAGCTGCCGGGGGTGCCGGAGGGCTGGACCTTGCTCCAGCGCGTCGAGATCTTCTCGCGGCCGTCGGACGCCGAGCAGGCGCACACCGACGTCCGCGCCCTGGTCCCGCTGACCAGCAGCCAGCTCAAGCTCGCAGGTGGTCTCGCGCTTCCCGGCCCTCTCCGCAACCGTTGGCACTCGGCACGGCCTCCCGAGCTGCGCGCGGTGAGCGATGTCGGCGAGCCGTTCTCGGTGCGTCTTCTCGATCTGGGCGCGCCGGGTGACGACAGGGACGACGAGGTGGAGCTTGGGCGCTGGGATGACGGCGGCTCCGGTTCGGTCATCCAAGACCTGGCCGGGCTGGAGCTCGAGGACGGGGACTACGCGGTCGAGCTTCGCACCGGGGAGACGGCGCTGTCTCGCAAGCAGTTCTCGTTGCGGTCGTCTTCCACACCCGAGGCCTCTCTCTGGGAACGCGCCGAGACGATCGAGCATGCGATGAGCGCCCCCCTCTCCCTTCTCGGTGCGGGTGATCCTTCTGCGAGGGGGCCAGTCGTGCAAGGCGTCGTGATCGACGCGGATCCAACGTCTCCGGAGGCTTCGACGGCGCAGCCACCTCGCAAGCCCTGGTGGATCTCGGGACGCGACCGGGAGAGGGCGACCAAGGTCGTCCTCCGGAGGCCGAGCCAGGACTCCTGCTTCTACTCGGGCATGCACCGATTCGAGCTGGAGACCGCGATGTACGACTCGAAGGGCCGCCCGCTCAGCACGTCCACGATGGGTGTCTGCGAGGGCTGTGGACTGCAGAAGCGATACTCCTCGAGCTACTGGCGGAACAAGAAGAAGTTCGAGCGTCAGCAGGCTCGTGCAGCGACGGCACGTGTCGATGTCGCTGCGCTCCCCCCGTCCGAGGACCGTGGCGGCGACCTGGACGAGGACTGGGAGGTCGCGCTCGACGCGTTGCGCTACGCCGGCGGCGGCCCGATAGCCGTTCTTGAGCGTGTCGCTCAGCAGCTCGACCCGAGCCGCGTGTTCGTCAAGGAGTTCACGAGCACGCTCGAGGCGCTCGGACACATCGAGGTGCGACGGTCGCCAGAGACGCTCGCGCCCGTCGCGTGGGAGGTCTGCCCGACGACAGTCGTGGACACGGGCAGCGAACGTGTCCTCACCGGCTTCTGGAGCAGGCCGCTGGTGGACGACGCGACCGCGTCGATCGAGAACAACGGGGGTCGGGTCGTCTCCACCAGGCAGGTCAAGGGCCCGGACCGCTGGGCAACCACCGCGACGGACGATGAGCTGCTGGAGTGGCTCGACGTCGACGGAGTCCTGGTGGCCGGGCGCGCCGGACCGGAGCTCGCTCGTCTTCTTCCTGCGCTGAGCACGGTCATCGGCGCTCTCCCGCGGACGCGAGCGGCGGGACACCTGGACGTCCAATCGTTCGACCCCGCGCGCTCCTCCTGGGTCGACGGCGTCGGCATCGACGGCGTGGGCGCGTACCGGGTCGGCAGGTACGCCTCCCTGTACCTCCTGCGCACGGAGGCGGACGTCGCGAACGGAACCGTGGCGCTCGCGGACGTCTACCTCGTGAAGCACGCCGCCTCCGTAGCCCTGTGCGGCAAGCCTCTGCTGGCGTACCAGGAGGAGACCGGCGACCTCGCTGTGCCACTGGGAGCGAGTCTTCCCGGGATGTACCAACGAGCAGCCGTCCTCGACTCCGGAAGGTCGCCAGAGCGACGTCGCGGCTATCTCGTCTATCCCGGTGTGTCTCGTGAGGTGGCGCACCGACTGACCTACCTGATCGAGAACTGAGGAACGATGGCCTCCCAGCCCAACCCCGTCAGCGTCGGCGACAACCTTCGCGAGACGCTCCTGCGCTACATCGACACGGCGTTCTACCTCCGTGACGAGTCGCTCCGTCGCGAGCGCCGGCGGCTCCTCACGGAGGAGACACCGCTCGTTCCGCACCCTCTGCTCGAGCCTGTTCTCCCGTACGACGGGACGGAGGATGGTCTCGAGGCGTGCGCAGCCGCAGGCCTGCGCCCTCACGAGGCGCGATGGCTCCTCGGGGGGCTCTTCGGCGTCGACAACGTTGACGGCCTCATGCTGCGACAGCACCAGGCTGACGCTCTAGCGGTGGCGATGAGTGAGGTCGTCACGACCAACCCGGTCGTGACGTCGGGCACGGGCTCGGGAAAGACAGAGTCCTTCCTCCTTCCGGTCCTCGCTCGACTGCTGATCGAGGCACGTGACTGGGCTCCTGGTCCTCGATCAGAAGTTCGATGGTGGGACAGCGCGCCACTGCGCTGGACCGCCGTGCGGTCGGGTGAGACCAGAGATCCGGCGGTCCGGACGCTCGTGCTGTACCCGACGAACGCGCTCGTCGAGGACCAGATGTCGCGACTGCGGCGGACGGCCCGTCGTATCCAGGACGCTGGAGGGCCGGCGCTGTGGTTCGGCCGGTACACCTCCGCGGCTCCGGGCGGGACGACCCTGCCGTCGTCCACGGGAACCCACTCGCGGCTGGCGACAGTCGCCGAGGAGATGCGCAAGCTGGTCGACGAGTACGACTCGCTGGCGGCAGCCGATGCGTCGATCACGGACTTCCTGTCCGATCCGCGGCGCGTCGAGCTCCTGACGCGGTGGGACATGGTCCGGACACCGCCCGACATCCTGGTGACGAACTACTCGATGCTCAACATCATGCTGATGCGGCAGATGGAGGAGCCGATCTTCGAGGCGACGAGGCGGTGGCTGGAGGCAGACCGGTCGCGAAAGTTCACCCTGGTGGTCGACGAGCTGCACCTCTACCGGGGTACGCAGGGCTCAGAGGTGGCCCTCATCCTCCGCAACCTGTTGCTCAGGATCGGGCTCGCCGCTGACTCGCCGCAGCTGCGCGTCATCGGGACGAGCGCCTCCCTCGATGCGGACAAGGGCGAGTATCTCGAGCAGTTCTTCGGCGTTCCGAGAGCGTCGTTCGAGCAGATCAGTGGCGCGCCCCGAACAGTCGACGTCACGCTTCCTGTCCGTCTCGACGACGCCCTGTCCGGCCGTTCATCTGCAAGCCTCGAGGCGATCCTGGCGAGCGCGTGCCGCGACGGGGACGCACCTCCCCGCGCCACCTCTCTCGAGGACATCGAGACGCGCGCGTTCGGCGAGGGGACGGGCGGGCTGGAGAGAGTGACCCGTGCCCTCGAGAAGATCGTGGAGTCACCGTCCTCGAACGCCATCCCCTTCAGGGCCCACTACTTCATGCGGACGATGCGGGGCATGTGGGCGTGCAGCGACCCGGAGTGCACCGAGGTTCCCGGCGAAGGTAGGTCCGTACCCGGGGTCGGAAGGCTCTTCGCCCGCCCGGCCCGTCAGTGCGCGTGCGGTTCTCGGGTGCTCGAGCTGCTCTACTGCGGGAACTGTGGCGACGCGAGCCTCGGCGGCCATGTCCTCTCCTCGCTGGACGACGGAGGGGCCTTCCTCGGCGTCGACCCGAGCGAGAGCGACGCGGAGAGAGCGCGACTCGTGTTCGAGCGGCGCCGGCACGAGTACCGCTGGTACCTGCCCCGCCGAGAGGGAGTCGGGATGTCGTGGCAGCACACGGGGCCCGGCAAGAAGCCGTGGAAGTTCAACTTTACCGCTGCGTCGTTCGACCCTCGGTCCGGATTCCTCCGGCCAGGTCCTGACGAGGCGACGGGGACCGTGGTCACGAGCTCCGGCCCCGACGCCTCCTGGGAGCCACCGGCACTGCCTTCGCACTGTCCGCGCTGCGGGCACCACCGGCGACAGCGGGGCTTTGAGACGGGCCGTGTCTCGTCGGCGCTGCGCGCTCACACGCAGGGTGCGACCCAGGCCGCCCAGCTCCTGGTCTCCGAGATCTTCCGCGAGCTGGGCGACGACAGGGAGTCGAGCCGGACGATCGTGTTCACCGACTCTCGAGACGATGCAGCGCGCATGGCCGTAGGTCTCTCGATGAACCACTATGCCGATCTCGTCCGGCAACAGGTGCAGCAGGTGCTCGCGGCCCCGTCGGAGGATGTCGCGGCAATCCTCAGGGCTGGGGTGAGAGGAACGCTCGAGGGTGCGCTGCAGGCCCGGTACGGTGAGCTCGTCGCCAAGCACTCCCAGGTCAACCAGGCCTACATGCTCGATCACCTGGGCGTGGCCCAGGACGCTCATCGCGAGCTCATCAGCTCGTTCGAGGCCGAGCAAGCCGCTGCGGTGGCGTGGGAGTGGCCGAACCTGGTCAACCAGGTGAGCAGACGACTCGTCGAGCTCGGCGTGCCGCCTGGCGGACCGAGAGCGTCCTTGCTGAAGCTGGACGACGGCAGCCCGTGGTACCGCGCCTTCGAGCCCCCGGTGCCGGGCGAGTGGGAGCCGATCGCACCGGCCGCGCTTCGCGCGGACCTGCAGAGGAACTTCCGCAACCACCTGGCGTCGTCGCTGGGCGACGTGCTGCTCGGGTCCGCCGAGAGGGACTCGGAGGAGACGCTGGTCGCATCTCTCGTTCCTCGCAGTGTCGGGGGAGACGAGGACGTCATCGCACAGGCGGTCCGCTCGAGCCTGCGGATCATCCTCGCCGCGGACCGTTGGCTTCCTCAGGACCGCGCGTCCGACGCCAAGGGACGCGTGAAGGCGGCGGTCGACTACGTGAAGCGTGTCGCCCTGCGAGCGGGCATCGATGCCGACGAGCTGCAGGGCAGCATCGACGCTCGTCTGGCGGGGCTCCTCGACTCCGGACTGGTCCATCTCGACCGCCTCGACCTTCCGCTCGATCTCGTCCCCGCCGGAGACGACGTCTGGGTGTGCGACCTGTGCAGTCGTCGTCATCTGCATCCGTCCGCAGGTACATGCACACGAGAAGGGTGCGCCGGAGAGCTCGAGGTCGTAGCGGTGTCGTCGCTGGGCGAGTCGGACTACTACGCCTGGCTCACCGGTCAGAAGCCGCAACGGCTCGCTGTCGCGGAGCTGACAGGCCAGACCCGACCGCCGGAGGAGCAGCGCAGACGGCAGCGCGTCTTCCGAGGAGCACTTCTTCCTGCACCCAAGGAGAACAGTCGCGCGACCCCGCTCGACGTACTCAGCGTGACCACCACGATGGAGGTCGGCGTCGACATCGGGTCGTTGCGCTCGACGGTCATGGGCAACATGCCGCCGCAACGGTTCAACTACCAGCAGCGTGTCGGTCGTGCGGGTCGCGCGGGCCAGGCCTTCTCGTTCGCAGCGACGCTCTGCCGGGACCGTTCGCACGACGACTACTACTTCGCCAACTCCCACCGGATCACCGGTGACGCTCCGCCACAGCCGTTCCTCGACACCAGCCGCGTGCGCATCCTGCGCCGCGTCGTGGCGGCGGAGCTGTTGCGGCGTGCGTTCGCCTCTCTCCCGACACCGCCCGCCCCGCGGGGTGACAACGTCCACGGCGCCTTCGGCGACGTGAAGGAGTGGGAGGCTCACCGGGAGGGCGTCGAGAAGTGGTTGATGACCAGTGACGACGTTCAGCCGGTCATCGGTCGGCTGAGTGCCCTGACAGGTGTCGGTGCGGCGGACCTCGATGACGTCGCGCACTGGGTTCGGGACACCCTGGTGCTCGAGATCGATGACGCTGTCGAGAACGAGGCTCACACGCAGACGTCGCTGAGCGAACGCCTCGCCAACGCAGGCGTGCTGCCGATGTTCGGGTTCCCGACTCGGGTGCGCTACCTGTACCGCACCGACGCTGGCGGCAAGGTGACGGCGGACGAGCTGAGCGACCGCCCGTTGGGCCAGGCCGTCTCGCTCTTCGCACCCGGAGCGCAGGTCGTGCGCGACGGCTGGGTGTACACGGCGAACGGCTTTGTTGCGTGGCGCCGAGGTTTCGACAACAAGCCGTACTCCGTCAACCCCCTCTCGGCCCGCCTCACGGTGACACGGTGTCAGGAGTGCTCTGCCTCGACGGTGTCGGAGAAGTGGTCGAGCTGCCCCGTCTGCGGTTCGTCCGTGCGCGAGGTCGCGATGTACGAGCCCAGCGGGTTCAGGACGCACCCGGAGCGCACGGACGGCAAGATCGAGGATCGTCGCGCTGCTGGAGCGTCCCGTCCGGTCCTGGGGTGGTTGAACCCGGGGCAGCCGGCAGAGAGAGTCGGCGCGCTCGACGTCTGGATGCTGGAGCAGGCGAAGCTCCTCACCATCAACGACAGCAACGGTCAGCTCTTCACGATGTACCAGCACTCAGACAAGTCGGTCATCGTCCCGCTCGAGAGCAGCTCCGCGCCGACGATGCCCAAGGTGGGTGAGGCAGCGATCGGCGAGGTGCGCACGACAGACGCCGCACTGCTCCTGATCCGAGGAGCCAGCCTCGAGAGCGGTGTAGTCGCGACGGCCCGGGGCGACTGCCCGTCCGGCAACGCTGCGATGCTCTCCTTCGCGGAGGCGTTGCGTCGCGGCTGCCAGTCGGAGCTCGACATCGACCCGGCCGAGCTCACGGTGGGCATCCAGCCACGCACGATCGAAGGGGTCCGAACGGCGGCCGTCTATCTGGCGGACACGCTGGACAACGGCGCCGGCTATGCGCTCGAGCTGGCCCGCAGACGCGTGGGTTCCGTCTTGGACCGACTCCACGGCCAGATCGCCACCTCCTGGGCCGATGCTTCGCACACGAGGTGTGACACCTCGTGCCCGGACTGCTTGCGCTCCTGGGACAACCGCCACCTGCATGGCGCGCTCGACTGGCGCCTCGCGCTCGATGTCGCAGACCTGGCCCTCGGGCGTGCTCTTGACACCGACCGCTGGCGCGAGGTGACCGAGCGTGCCGCGCGAGGCTTCGTCCGAGGATTCGGGGAGGCGGTCGAGGACGGTCCGGGACGGATCGCGATCGAGGAGCGTGACGGCGTGACCGTCCTGACGGCAGGGAAGATCGCGGTCCCTGTCGGTCACCCGTTGTGGTCACGCGACGTCGACCACCTCGAGGAGGTGCAGCGTCGAGTTGCGGAGTCGCTCAGCGCCGACAGCTTCTCCGTCCGTTGGAGCGACGCGCGGACTCTCCGCAACCGCCCCGACAAGGTCTTCAGCCAGTTCGTCGCGTGACCAGGAACCCGAGAAGGAACTACCGCAATGGCCTACATCGTCTCGCTCTCGCCGTTGGACCCGCTGGAGGGTCGGCGACCACACTCGAGGTCAGACTGCACGTGGCGGGTCTCGTCTCGCGACGGAGAGCAGGTCCTCCAGCTCGACACCTACGGCTCGCCGGAGCGCAAGGACGTCGGCACGATCAGCCAGTCGATCCAGCTGGACGAAGAACGCGCTGCCGAGCTCGTCGCGGTCATCAAGTCGGTCTTCCCCGGGGTGCGTTGACAAGGATGCCCGTTCGGCGGCGGTCATGAGACTGCTCCGGCGGGTGCGCGATGTCCTCCCGGAGGACTCCCGAAAGGCCCCGAGGGCGCCCGGTCTCGCCGATAGGATCCACCAGGCAGGGGTGCTCCCTGCCGCAGCACCGCAGAGGAGTACCAGCACGTGACGACGGCGACCGACCAGTCCACCCGGCCGACGTTCACCGGAGCCCCAGGCTCCACCGTCATCGTCCGTGACGAGTCCTGGCTCGTCACGTCGATCGAGCCGACGACAGACGGTCATTTCGTCCATGTCCTCGGCCTGTCGGAGCTGGTTCGCGACACGGAGGCCGTGTTCAGCACAGCGATCGACGACGTCCAGGAGGTGGACCCTTCGGCGACCCGCGTCGTCGCCGACGAGTCGCCGAAGTACCGCCGAACTCGTCTGTGGCTGGAGGCGATGCTCCGCAAGACGCCGGTCCCCGTCGCGGACCCGAGCCTCACGACGGCGCACCGTGCCCTCGCGGACCCGCTCGACTACCAGCTCGCAGCGGTGCGCCAGGCGCTCGACCCGGACAACCTGCGCCCCCGCATCCTTCTGGCGGATGCGGTCGGCCTGGGCAAGACGCTCGAGATCGGCATGATCCTCTCCGAGCTCGCGCGCCGAGGCCGAGGGGAACGCATCCTCGTCGTCACGCCCAAGCATGTCCTGGAGCAGATGCAGTTCGAGCTCTGGACGCGCTTCGCCCTGCCGTTCGTCCGCCTGGACAGCACGGGCATCCAGAGGATCCGCCAGAAGCTGCCGGCGAACCGCAACCCGTTCGCGTTCTTCAAGCGCGTGATCATCTCGATCGACACGCTGAAGAGCGACAAGTACGTGGCGCACCTGCGCAAGCAGCGCTGGGACGCCGTCGTGATCGACGAGTCGCACAACGTCACGAACACCTCGACGCAGAACAACCGCCTCGCGAACCTCCTTGCCGAGCGCACGGACGCTCTGGTCCTCGCGAGCGCGACCCCCCACAACGGACGCGCCGAGTCGTTCGCGGAGCTGGTCCGCATGCTCGAGCCGAGTGCCGTCCGCCCGGACGGGACGCTCGTGGAGGAAGAGGTTCGGCGCCTCATCATCCGCAGGCACCGCCACTCGCCCGACGTCGCGAGCGTCGTCGGTTCCGACTGGGCGGAACGCCTCCCGCCACGCAACGAGCTCGTGCCGGCCTCGCCGGTCGAGGAGGAGATCGCGCGCGAGCTGGAGCAGGTGTGGCTGTGGCCGGCGTCCGGCCGCAGCCCGTACTCGGGCAAGGCCTTGACCCTCTTCCCGTGGACGCTCGCCAAGGCGTTCCTCTCCTCGCCGGCGGCACTCGCGGACTCGGTCCACAACCGCCTGCGCACGCTCCGGGAGCGCCAGGAGGTGGGCGTCGGCGCCGAGGTTTCCGCGCTGGAACGCCTCCAGCACCTAGCCGATGCCGCGCTGACCCAGCGCTCAGGCAAGTACGACGCCCTGCTCGCCGAGCTCCGCAGCATCGGCGTCGCCCGCACGAGCACGGCTCGTGCCGTCGTCTTCGCCGAGCGCGTCGCCACCCTCGGCTGGCTCCAGGAGAAGCTCGTCCGGGATCTCGGCATGACGAAGGACCAGGTGCAGGTGCTGCACGGGGGTCTGAGCGACGTCGAGCAGCAGGACGTCGTGGACTCGTTCAAGCTTGCGTCGTCGCCGATCCGCGTGCTGGTCACGGGAGATGTCGCCTCCGAGGGCGTGAACCTGCACAGCCAATGCCACCACCTCATCCACTACGACATCCCGTGGAGCCTCATCCGGATCGAGCAGCGCAACGGCCGCATCGACCGCTACGGGCAGAAGCTCGCCCCGCAGATCGTCACGCTCCTCCTGCAGCCGACGACGACGGACCGCTTCGGCGGGGACATCCGCGTGCTCACGCGGCTCGTCGAGCGCGAGCACGAGGCCCACAAGGCCCTCGGCGACTCCGCGTCCCTCATGGGCACGTACGACGTCGCGGCGGAGGAGAAGGCCATCGAGGAGGTCATCCGGGGGCAGAAGGACCTGGACGACGTGGTCCGCAGCCCGGAGGACGTCGCGGCGGCCGACGGCATCGACGGCTTCCTCGCGCGCCTCCTCAGCCTCGGTTCGGGCACGGAGGTGCCCGACGCCGCCCCCGTGGTCCCGACGAACGGGTCGCCGGCCGCCGTGGGCACGTCGGGCCTGTACGACGGCGAGCTCGCGTTCCTCACGGATGCGGTGCACGAGATCAGCCCGACGCCGGGTATGGCGCCGCCGAACGGGGTGGGGTGGACGCCGCCGTCGGCCCACGGCGTGGCGAGCCTCCGCCCGCCGCGCGACCTGCGACAGCGGCTGGAGGTCCTCCCACAGTCGTACCTGGACGCTCGCGACGTGACGCAGACCCTCAAGCTGGCGACCACCTCGGCGCGTGGCAAGGCGGAGCTGGTCCAGGCGCGGACCAGCGAGTCGACGTCGACCTGGCCCGAGGCGCACTACCTCGCCCCGCTGCACCCGGTCGTCGACTGGGCCGCCGACAGGGCGCTCGCCGTGCTCGGTCGCGACCAGGTGTTCGCGGTGCGCGGCGCGGTCGACCAGGTCACCGTGCTGCTGCAGGGCACGCTGACGAACAAGCGGGGACAGGTCGTCGCGACGTCGTACATCCATGCGATCTTCCCCGACGAGAGCGATCCGCAGTTCGCGCTCGCCCAGGTGTTCCCGTCGGCCTCCGAGGCGATCGCGGCGCTGGCTCTCGAGGCGGTCAACACGGGCGCACTCCGTGCCGCCGAGCAGCTGCAGCCGTTCGTGGCTGAGGCGGTGCGTGCCTCGGACGCCCCGATCGCCGACCAGGTGGCCGCCATCCGGGCCGAGACGGAGCGCCGGGTGAGCAGCTGGCAGGAGCGCAGCCGGAAGTGGCGCCTCGAGTCGCAGGTGCTCGTGCAGCGCGACGAGCTGCGCAGCCGCAAGGAGCGCGTGGACGAAGAGACGCGCCTCGCGGAGTCGATGCTCCCCGACCGGACTCTCGTGCGCCCGCTCCTCGTCGTGGTGCCGGCGACGTGGTCGGGCGCCCCTCCCCAGGTCGCCGGTCCTGAAACCTGGGTTTCACCGATCGAGGAGGACCAGCACTGATGGCGGTGAGCGACGCGATCGTCGTCGGCGAGGACTGGATCAGCGAGCACTACTTCGCGACGGACGGCAAGCAGTCGTTCCAGGCGCGCGTGCTGGACCGCCGCAAGGAGTGGGACGCCGAGACCGCGGAGGGTCGTGCGACGACGCGGTCGCGCTTCACGGAGTCGCGCGGCGAGCTGTTGTCGGTCTTCGCGTCGTTCGGCGAGGAGGGCGGTCGTAGCCCTGAGCTGCCCATGTTGTACGAGCGGTTGCGCCGGGTGCTCGGGTTCGAGGGTGCGGGCCTCGTCGCCGAGCGCTCCGGCCCGGTCCTGCGTGTGCACGCCACAGGCCTGAAGGGCGCGGCCCCGCTGGCGATCGTCGAGGCCGTCGCCGTCAAGGACGTCGAGTCGCTCCTCGCCAAGGGCGATGCGCACAAGCCGTCGCCGGCGGACCGCACGCTGCTCGTTCCGTTCGACGTGGACGAGTCCACCCAGGTCCACTCGGTCGCTCGCCTCCTGTCGTACCTGTTCGTGTCCGACGACGCGCCCGACTTCGCGCTCGTCCTCGCCGGGGGCACGGCGCTCGTCGCGGAGAGGGCGCGCTGGGCGGAGGGCCGGTACCTCGCCGTCGACCTCCAGCTCGTGGCCGAGCGCGCGGACGCGAAGCGCGGGGGAGAGATCGACCGCGCACTGACGTGCCTGGCCGCGCAGTCCCTCGCGCCCGACGCTGAGGGCAACGTCTGGTGGTCAGGCGTCCTCGAGGACTCCGTGAAGCACACGGTCGGCGTCTCGAAGGACCTGCGCGAAGGAGTGCGCCTGTCGATCGAGCTCATCGCCAACGAGGTCGTGGAGCGGCGCCGGGCGCAGGGCCTCGACCCGCTCCCGCAGTCTGAGGCGCAGACGCTGGCGAAGCAGTCCTTGCGGTTCCTCTACCGCATCCTCTTCCTCCTCTACGCGGAGGCGTCGCCCGAGCTCGGCGTGCTACCCGTCGGCGACCCGGCGTACGAGCGCGGGTACAGCCTCGACCGTATGCGCGAGCTGACTCTCGTCGAGCTGGCGAGCGCGTCGGCCGAACGAGGCACGCACCTGTACGAGTCGTTGCACGTCCTGTGCCGACTCGTCGACCGCGGGCACGAGGGCGGCACCGCGCCCGACGGCGGCGGCGAGACCGAGGGCCTGACCTTCCGGTCCCTCAAGGCCGACCTCTTCGCGCCCGCGGCGACGGCCCTGGTGGACGAGGTTCACCTGGGGAACGGCACGGTGCAGGAGGTGCTCCGTCACCTCCTGCTCAGCAAGGAGGTCAAGGGAAAGGACCGCGGGTTCATCTCCTACGCGGAGCTGGGCATCAACCAGCTCGGTGCGGTGTACGAGGGCCTGATGAGCTACACGGGCTTCTTCGCCGAGGAGGACCTCTACGAGGTCGCGAGAGACGGCAACGCGGAGAAGGGCTCGTGGGTCGTGCCGACGACCCGCGCCGAGGGGATCGCTGCCAAGGACTTCGTCCGCGCCGAGGACCCGGTGACCAAGGAGCTCAAGCCCGTGGTCCACGAGCGGGGGACGTTCGTCTACCGGCTCGCGGGGCGGGAACGGCAGCAGTCGGCCTCCTACTACACGCCCGAGGTGCTGACCCGATTCACCGTGTCGCAGGCCCTCGTCGAGCTCATCGGCCCGGACGAGGTCAAGGAAGGCTCCGTCGAGTGGGAGGGCCGCGAGGTCCCCCGCAAGATGTCAGCACGCGAGATCCTCGACCTCACGGTGTGCGAGCCGGCGCTCGGCTCCGGTGCGTTCGCCATCGAGGCGGTGCGCCAGCTCGCCGCCGCATACCTGCGGCGCAAGCAGGAGGAGACGGGCAAGCGCATCGACCCCGACGCGTACGCGGCAGAGTTGCAGAAGGTCAAGGCGTACATCGCCCTGCACAACGTGTACGGGGTGGACCTCAACGGCACTGCCGTCGAGCTCGCCGAGATTTCCCTGTGGCTCGACACCATGGGCAAGGGGCTGCAAGCGCCATGGTTCGGTCTGCACCTCAAGCGCGGCAACTCCCTCATCGGCGCACGACGCGCGGTGTATCGCCGCGACGAGCTCGCCAAGAAGGCCTGGCTCACCGCGGTGCCGGCGGACGTGCCACTCACGCCGTCCGACGCCGATCGCGCCGCCGGGCGGTCGAGCTCGCTCGGCGACGTGGGCGGGAGGATCCACCACTTCCTGCTGCCCGCCGCCGGCTGGGGCAGCGCCGTCGAGGCGAAGGAGGCCAAGGAGCTCGCGCCTGAGGCGCTCGCCCGCCTCAAGGCGTGGCGGAAGACGGTGCTCGTCGCTCCGTCGAAGAAGCAGGCGAATGAGCTGGTCAACCTCGCCCACCGCGTCGAGGCGCTGTGGGACCTCGCGCACCAGCGGCTCCGTATCGCCGAAGACCAAATCCGGCGGTCCATCGACGTGTGGGGCGCCGAAGACCTGCCTGTCGGCGGGGACGTCACGCGCGAGCAGATCGAGGAGGCACTCGCCGATGCGAAGGGTGCCTACCAGCGGCTCCGGCTCGTCATGGACGCGTGGTCGGCAATGTGGTTCTGGCCGCTGACTGACGGGTTAACCCGGGTTAAGTCGGACGACGGTTCCGAGGAGAGCCTCGAGCCGCCGACCCTAGACGAATGGATCGCTGGGCTGCGAGCCGTGCTCGGCGTCCACGCCGAGACCGGAGCCTCGGGGCGTGGACGGAAGTGGACCGGTGGCGACCAGACCCTTGGGTCGACTGCCGACTGGGACGAGCTCAACGAGGCCGAGGAGTTCGAGCTCTCGTTCGCCGGTGTCGCATCGCCGGAACGGGTGCTACGCGAGCACCCGTGGCTCGTCGTGTGCCAACGGGTCGCCCGGCAACAGGCATTCTTCCACTGGGAGCTCGACTTCTCGTCGGTGTTCGCAGAGCGGGGCGGGTTCGACTTGCAGGTCGGGAATCCGCCGTGGGTCCGCCCCGTGGTCGATCTCGAAGCGCTACTCGCCGAGGCCGACCCCTGGTGGC
>NZ_JBHVMF010000042.1:0-31783 GCF_042797055.1 Streptomyces sp. NPDC057854 | reverse complement strand
CCGCATTTCCAGCGGGGCGCGGCGCCTTTTCCGTACCCCTCCCGGAATTCCCTCGAAATGGGAAAGTGCCGGTCGTTGCTGCCGCTCCCACTTCCCCTTCCGGAACCCTCCGGAAATTATTCTTCAGACATGAAGATTCTCTTGAGCGGGACCGCCTCGGACTCCCATACGTGGAATCTGGTGTACCTCCGGCTCTTCCTGGAGGAGCTCGGGCACGAGGTCGTCGGGCTCGGCCCCTGCGTGGACGCCGAACTCCTCGCGGACGCCTGCCGGCGGCACGCGCCGGACGCGGTGGTGCTCAGCAGCGTCAACGGCCACGGCTACCGCGACGGCCTCGCCGCCGTCCGCCGGCTGCGCGCCGAACCCGCCCTCGCGGCCCTGCCCGTCGTCCTCGGCGGCAAGCTCGGCGTCGCCGGCCACCGCCAGGACGACGACGTCGCCCAGCTCCTCGACGCCGGCTGCGACGCCGTCCTCGGCGACGACCTCGCGGCCCTGCGCTGCTTCCTCGCCGCCAGAGCCCGTACGGAGGTCCCCGCGTGACCGCGCACCCCGCCGGGCCGGCCTCCTCCTTCGGGGCCTTCGTCACGGCCTCGGCCGCCGCCGGCCGGCTCGTCGTCCAGCCCCGCATGGGCTTCGGCGACCCCCGCGCGATGCGCGACGGCCTCGCCCGCACCCGAGCCGCCACCGCGCACACCGCCGGCACCCTCACCGTCGACAGCTACACCCGCGTCGGCGACCTGGCCGGCGCCCGCGCCGCCGTCGCCGACGGCACCCGCCTCAACGGCTACCCGATCGCCGCCCACCCGCCGGCCACCACCCGCGCCGTCCTCGACGGACTGCACGGCGCCGCCTTCCCCGTCCAGGTCCGGCACGGCTCAGCCCGCCCCGAGCCCATCGTCCGCGCCCTGCTGGCGGCCGGACTCGACGCCACCGAGGGCGGCCCCGTCTCCTACTGCCTGCCCTACGGCCGTACCCCGCTCCGCGACGCGGTCGCCGCCTGGGCCCGCGCCTGCGCCCTGCTCGCCGAAGGCGCCCGGCCCGGCTCCACCCCGCATTTGGAGAGCTTCGGCGGCTGCCTTCTCGGCCAGCTCTGCCCGCCCGGCCTGCTCGTCGCCACCAGCCTCCTCGAATGCCTCTTCTTCGTCCGGTACGGGCTCCGCAGCGTCTCCCTCAGCTACGCCCAGCAGACGCACCCCGGCCAGGACGAGGAGGCCCTGCGCGCCCTGGGCCGGCTCGCCGCCGAATTCCTCCCCGCCGACGTCGAACGCCACGTGGTCCTCTACACGTACATGGGCGTCTACCCGCGCACCGAGCGCGGCGCGCTCCGCCTGCTGGAGGACTCCGCGCGGCTCGCGGTCCGCGCTGGGGCCGGCCGGCTCATCGTCAAGACCGCCGCCGAGGCCCACCGCATCCCGACCGTCGACGAGAACGTCCGCGCCCTGGAGACCGCCGCCGCGGCCGCCGCCCTCGAAGAGGCCCCCGGCCCCGACGGCGCCGCCGACAGCGAGGTCTACCTGGAGGCCCGCGCCCTCGTGGAAGCCGTCCTGGACCTCCACCCCGACCTCGCCCGGGCGCTGCCCGACGCCTTCGCCCGCGGCCTCCTCGACGTCCCCTTCTGCCTGCACCCCGACAACCCCGGCCGCTCCCTCGGCTTCATCGACCCGTCCGGCCGCCTCCGCTGGGCCCGCACGGGCGCCATGCCCCTGCGGCGCGACGCCGCCGCCGACGCCGCCCCGCTGACCGCCGACGGCCTGCTCACCGCCCTGCGGCACGTGGCCGCCCGCTACGACGGCCGGCGCGACCCCGCCGCCGGTCCACCCGACGACCCCGCCGGCCGCGCGCACCCGTCCGCCGCGCCGCTCACCGTCTGACCCGCCATCAGGCCGCCCCGGCCGCACGGCCCAAGCCCAGGCCGGACCGCAACCGAAGCTCAGGCCGCCCGGGCCGCACCGTACGGCCAAGCCCAGGCCGCACCCGCCTCCCGCCACCCGCCCGCACGTACGCACGCACGCAACAGGAGCCCCGCCATGGACCTGACCGCCGCCCCCGCCGACGCGACCGCGCCGGGCACCCCGCCGCCGCTCGGCGAGCACCTGCGCTCGCCCCGGCTGCGCACCGCCATGCTCGTCCAGCAGGAAGCCCTCCAGGCCGCCCGCGACTACCTGCGCGGCGAGGGCTTCACCGAACTCCTCCCACCGCTCGTCGGTCCCGTCACCGACCCCGGCGGGCGCGGCGCCAAGGCCCTCGACGTCGACTACTACGGGCACCCGTACAAGCTCATGACCAGCGCCATCCTCTACAAGCAGGCGTCCCTGCGGGGCTTCCCCCGGCTCTTCTACATCGCCCCCAACGTCCGGGTGGAGCCCGAGGAGACCGCCACCACCGGCCGCCACCTCGTCGAGTTCCACCAGATCGACGTCGAGATCGCCGACGCGAGCCGCGAGGACGCCCAGGCGATCGCCGCCGGCCTCCTCACCCACGTCACCGAGCACGTCTGGACCGCCGTCCCCGACCTCCTCACCGGACTCGGCCGCGAGGAGGCCGACTTCGCCGACGTCCGCGCCGGCAAGTACGACGTCCGCACCCACGAGGAGGCCGTCGCCCGGCTGCTCTCGCTCGGCCACCCACAGAACCCCGACGGCGAGATCGACTGGACCGGCGAGCGGATCCTCTCCCTGGAGAGCGACCGGCCGTTCTTCGTCGACGACTACCCCAAGGGATCCCGCGGCTTCTACGACCGCGAGGACCCCGAAAGCCCCGGCGTGCTCCGCAACTTCGACCTCATCGCCCCGCACGGCTACGGCGAGCTCGTCTCCGGCAGCGAGCGCGAGGCCGACTACGCCACCCTCGTCACCCGGATGCGGGAGAGCGGCGAGAACCCCGCCAAGTACGCCTGGTACCTGAAGGAGGCCCGCGAGGGCATCCCGTCCAGCGCCGGCTTCGGCATGGGCCTCCAGCGGCTCGTCCGCTTCCTCACCGGCCTGGACGCCCTCTGGCAGGTCAGCGCCTACCCGAAGCTCCCCGGGGTGGTGGCCCCGTGACCACGCCCCCGGCCCCGCCCGCCGCCCCCGCCCAGCCCACCGCCCCCGCCCTCACCGCCCCCGGCTTCCCCGAGGAACCGGTACGCGCCCGCGCCCGGCTCGGCACCGCCGCCGTCTTCCCCGACCCCACGGCGTACGGCAGCCACCTCTTCGGCCCGACGGCCGCGGCCGGCGGCGACGCGCTCGACCGGATGCGGATCGTGCCGCCGGTCTTCATGCCCGAGCGGCTGGAGAAGCTCATCGACCTCGCGCGGGAGCCGGAGTTCGACGACGTCGACCTCACCACCCGCGTCGGCGGGTTCACCGCCCGCCTGCCGCTCTACCTCTCCGCCTTCGGCTCCACCCGGGCCGGCAGCGGCGACCTCGCGGTCCACGCGAGCCGCCAGGCCGCACGCCTCGGCATCCCCATGGTCATCGGGGAGAACATGGTCCCGGTGCACGGCTACCGGCGCGGCGGCGCGGGCGGAGGCGACGCCACCCGCTCCGCCCTGCTCGCCCGCGTCGAGGCGTACCTGGAGGCCGCCCCCGACGGCGTGGGCGGCGTCGTCGTCCAGCAGTCCACCGAGGACGCCGACTCCGAGGTGTGGAACCTCCTCTACAGCGACACCGCCTTCCGCCCCCTCCTGGAGACGGGCCGCCTCGCCTTCGAGCTGAAGACCGGCCAGGGCGCCAAGCCGGGCCTCGGCGGCATGACCGTCGTCGACCGGGCCGAGGCCGAGCAGCTGGCCCGCCGCTTCACCGTCCGCGAGGTCTTCGGACCGGACGCGCCGCGCAGCCTGCGCTGCGCCACCCCGGGCACGTTCACCGAGGAGATCCTCCGCCAGCAGCTCCGCTTCATGCGCAACAACTTCCCCAAGGCCCGCACCTGGGTGAAGTTCCACCCCGGCCGCGACATCGGCCACGCGGCCCGCACCGCCTGGGCGGCCGGCGCCGACGCCGTCACCGTCGACGGCGCGGAAGGCGGCACCGGCTGGGCGCCGGGCGTCTTCCTCGACCAGGTCGGCCTGCCGCTCGCGGAGGCCCTGCGCCGGATCGGCACCCCCACCGGCTGCCTGCTCGCCACGGGCGGCGTCTGGGAGGGAGGCCGCGCCGTCCGCGCGCTCGCGCTCGGCGCCGGCGCCGTCGGCCTCGGCCGCGCCGCCCTCGTCGCCGTCGACGAGGACCCCGAGCACGGCCTGGAGCGCCTGGCCGGCGCGCTCGCCCTCGAACTCCGCCTCCTCGTCAGCGCCCTCGGCAAGTACACCCCCGCCGCCCTCACCCCGGACGACCTCTGGTCCCCGCCCCCGTTCCCGGAGTCGTACGCCGCCCCTGACCCGTACGCCGGCCCCGCGCCGGACCTCGCGCACCAGGCTCCGACGCACGCCCCCACCCCCACCCCCGCCCCAGCCCCCGCCCAGGCACCGGCCGACGGACCGGGCTGTTCCGCGTGAACCGCCGCCGCCGTCCGCGCGCCGCCGCCGTCCGCGCCCGCTTCTCCGTACGGGAGGTCCCCGGCATCACCGTCACCGCCGCCGGGAGCCGCGCCCCCCTCCCGTACGGACTCGACGGCACCGCCCGGCGCACCGCGCAGCGCGCCCTGACGGAGGCCGGCCGCGCCTACCTGGGCGGCCACGTCGAGCTCCGCGCCCCCCGGCGCACCCCGGCGCGCGTCCTGCGCCGGGCCGCCACCCGGGCGGTCGCGGCGGCCGTCGCCACCACCCTGCGCGCCGCCCCGGCCACCGGCCCGCCCGCCCCCGCCCCGCCCTCCGGCGCCCGCCGCACCCCGGTCCGCCCCCGCTCCCACCCGCCCACCGACCACCCCCGCACAGGAAGCCGACCCCATGGCCGCGCCCACCACTGACCCGACCGCACCCGGCATCGACTGGCGCCGTCTCGGCAGCCTCGTCACCGGCCAAGCCGCCGTCCAGGCGGGCAGTTTCGCCCTCCTCATCGCCATGAGCTGGACCGCCGTGCAGCTCGGCGGGCGCGGCGCCGTCACCGCCGTCACGCTCGCCGCGACCCTGCCGCGCGCCCTGCTCCTCCTCTTCGGCGGCGCCCTCACCGACGTCCTGGGCCCCCGCGCCCTGCTGCTGCGCGCCACCAGCGTCCGGATCGCCGTCCTGGCGGCCGGCGCGGTCGTCACGGCCACCACCCACACCCTGTGGCCGCTGGTCGTCATCGCACTCGCCGACGGCGTCCTCCTCGGTCTCACCGGCCCGGCCGCCGGCGTCCTCCTGCCGTACCTGGCGCCCAAGGAGCACCTCGGCCGCGCCAACTCCCTCTTCTCGATGGTGCTGCGGCTCGCGCCGATCGCGGGCGCGCCGCTCGGCGCCTGGCTGGTGGTGGTCGGCGGCCTGCCGGTCGCCATGGGCGCGGCGGCGGCCGGCTGCGTCCTGTGGCTGGCCTGCGCCGCCCACGTCACCCGGGGCATGCCCCGGCCCGAGCCGGCCGCCCAGGGGCCCTCGCTGCTGCGCCGCTCCGGCGACGGCTTCCGGCTCCTCGCCGCCCACCCGCGCCTGCGGTGGATGTTCGTGGCCTGCTTCGCGATGGACCTGGCGTTCCTGTGGCCGGCCGAGGTGGCCCTGCCGCTGCGCGCCGCGGAGAACGGCTGGGGCGTGGGCGCGGTCGCCGTCGTCCTCGCCGCCTTCAGCGCGGGGGCCCTCGCCTCCGCCGCCCTGGGCGCCGCCCTCGCGCACCGCGTCCCGGCGCCCGTGAAGCTCGTGGTGACCGGCGTCGGCCTGGCCGCCGGCATGGGCGCGATGGCGCTCGTCCCCTCGCCGGGCGTCCTCGCCGGGACCGCCGCGGCCGTCGGCCTGCTTTCCGGACTCAACGGCCCGGCGCTGGTGACGGCCTATCAGCAGGCGGTGCCCGAAGGGAAGATGGGCGCGGCGATGTCGACGTTCGCGCTCTCCGGGATCGGGGCCGCGCCCCTGTCCCTGGCCCTGTTCACCCCGGTCTCCCTGCACCTCGGGGTGACCGGCACCTGGCTGCTGTGCGCCGGTGTCGCCCTGGTGTCGCCGATCGCCGCGGCCGTCGCGCTGCGCGCCGCGCCGGAGAAGGCCCCGGGCCGGAGCGCCCCCGACCGGATCCGTACCGCCCCGGAGTCCACCGTCACGTCCGTGTGAGGCAGACATGATTCCCCTGACCCCCGCACCCCCGCCCGAGCTGTACGAGCCCGGGCCCGTCCTCCTCCGCCCCGCGGCGCTCCCGCCGCTGCCGGCCGCCCTGCCCCGGCCGCCGGGGGTCCGCCCGCTGCGGCCCCAGCTCTGGCTGGTCGCCACCGACGCGCACCGGGACACCGCCGCCCGGTACGCCTCGCTCGTGCTGGACGCGGCCGAGCTGGCCCGCGCGGAGGAGTTCCGGCGGCCCGGCGACCGCGCCACCTACCTGTGCGCCCACGTCGGCCTGCGCCGGCTGCTCGGCGCCCACCTCGGGGTCGCGCCGCGCAGCGTGACCATGGAACGGGCGCCGTGCCCCTGCTGCGGCGAGGCGCACGGCCGGCCCGTCCTGCCGGACGGCCGGCTGCACTTCTCGCTCTCGCACTGCGAGGGCCTGAGCCTGATCGCCGTCGCCGCGGGACCGGTGGGCGTGGACATCGAGCGGGTCCCGCCGCCCCACCTGGTGACCGAGGCGGCGGAGGTGCTGCACCCGGCGGAGGCCGCCGAACTGGCCGCACTGGCAGGGGCGCGCGCCCCGGACGCGTTCGCCCGCGTGTGGACGCGGAAGGAGGCGTACCTGAAGGGGCTCGGGGTCGGACTCGGCGCCGACCCCGCGGCGGAGTACGTCGGCGCGGGCCCGGCCCCGGCCGCACCGCCGGGCTGGTACCTCGCCGACGTGGCCGTCCCCCCCGGCCACCACGCGGCGGTAGCCCTCCTCCGCTGACCCCGCCCGCCCGCCGGCCCCCACCGGCGGGCGCACCGCCCCACACAGCCGAAGCCCCCGACAGACCGGCATCCGCCCCGCCCCGGCACCCGGACCGACGACACACCGTCGACGCCACCACCCCGACCTCCACCGCCCCTGGCAGTCGTGCGCCCTGGCACCGCCGAGCCGGTGCCCGCGAAGCTTGGCGCCGATCACGTACGGGGCGCATCAGACCCCCGCTGGAGGCCTTTGGCTCACGGGAACGGACGACACCGGCGGCATCGGCCAAGCGGTCCCGGAGCCGTCCTGACGCTCCCGCCACCGGCCGCGCCGACAAGACGGCTCCCCGACCGGAGGCACCCTCACCAAGGCGTACGACAAGCCCGGCCGCCAGACCTCGTACGCCGGCGCCGACGGCTCCCTGACGCGCGAGAAACGGCCCGGCGGCTACGACGCGACCGGGCGTCCCACCACCGTCGAGGACACCGCCGACAGGATCTGCACCGACCGCACCCACGCCTGCGACAACGGATGACACGGCCACGGGCATGCTGGCCCGTACCGTCGAGTCCGCCACCGGCGACCTGGGCGCCACCAGAAGTGGGGAAGCGTCAAGACCAGCAGGCTCGTGCGCTGGAGGGGCCCGGCGCACCGTGTGGAAGCCCCGCGCCACGGCTCCTGGGACAGTTCAGGCCGCAAGACCTGGAGAGGTACGCTCTCGGCGGCCGGCGGGGGCACGGCCGTAGGCTTCTTCGGCCACACCCGGACCCACGCCATCAAGGTGGGTAGGTGTTCCGGAAAGTTCTCCGGACCCAGGTACTCACGGGTGAAGACGTACCGTGGCCGGCGTTCCTACAGGAACATGCGCTGGTGCGGACCACGAGCTGAGTACCACAAGAGTGGAGGCTCAGCGCCCCACCCTTTCCAGCGCCGTCCACAGAACCCACAGGAGCCAGGAAATGCACAGATGGACCGCATGCGGAGCCATCGTGGCGGGCGCAGCGCTTCTCGCCCTCTACCTGACGGAGACGATCACCGCCGTCCCCTCCTCGACCTTCGCCATCCTCGCGGGCACGGGCCTCGTCGTTGACGGGACGCGGAGGCTGTATCACCTCCGGAACCGGAAGAATCCTCAGACCCCGTAGCACGCACCGCGTACGCGCCCGGCTGCGCGGAGTGCCCATGCCGGTACGTCTCCGACAGTGTTCCCTGGTAATCCGGGAAGCCGCCGCCACCGCGTCCCGGTGTTCCGGCGCCCGGCCGTCGGTTCCCCGGCCAAGAACCCGCAAGGTGCGGGTGGACAGCCCCACGCGTTCAGCGCTGCCAGCACTGAAGAGGCTCACTGACAGGGGCGTCTTGTGACGGAAGCAGCTCGCTAGCGCCGCATCAGGCAACGTTCGCCTCGCCTGTGGAGACGGAGAAGGAAATCGGTGGGGTGACCCAGGGGAATCTGCCACGATCACCGGATGGGTGCATTGGATGCAGTAGCAGGCAGGGTCGCCGGCGGCGCCACGGTGGCGTCCCGGCCCAGCGGCTCCTCGATGGTCCCTCTGATACGCAGTCGGCAGCAGGTGGTCGTCGCTCCGGTCGTCCCGTCGAAGCTGGAGGTCGGGGACATCGTCCTCGCCCGTGTCGCCGGGACGGTCTACTTGCACCTGGTGTCGTCCGTGGACGCCGCCAGGAAGCGGGTGCAGATCAGCAACAACCGCGGCCGCATCAATGGCTGGACCAGCCACGATCGTGTCTTCGGTATCTGCGTGGCAGTCGACGGCGTCACACGGTCAGGCGTCGAGGGCAAGACGCTCGCGGCCGACTCCGGCGACTCCTCCTGAACCTGACGCTCCAGCGGCATCGGACCACCAAGCGATGTGGGTGGCGGCACGTGTGTGCAGACGCGGCATCATGACGACGAGAGGCCGGCGGTTACTGCGGACAGTCCGCGGGGGAGCGGGCTCCGTGGTGACCTGGCGGCGCCCGCGGATCATCGGGCGAAACCGCCACGCCGTCGACCAGCGCCTACGGGCCGTCGCCGACCGGGCCGACGTTGCCGGATTCGGCACGAGGTTCTGTCGTCCCATGTCACGCCACATCAGGAGTGAGGCGAGGGCGACAGCTGCCAAGATCATTTGAGCGTATCGTCAAAAGGGGGGTTCCGCAGAGTACCCGTCCTCCCGCAGGGGGGCTGATGCGGTCTTCGTCCTGGCGGCACGCTGTTCGGCGACGGTGGGGTGGACGGTGACCGCCTCGGCGGCTCGTCCTTGCTTGACCAGGACCTCGAACAGATCCTCACGCGCTTCGACGGTGCCCAGGTCCCGCAGTTCCGCCTCGGCCTGCGCGAGGCGGCCGGCGGTGCTGAGGAGGTCGGCTCTGACGAGGCGGGGGTCGCGGAACGGGTCCGGGTGGGCTTCGACCACGGCGATCGCTTCCTCGGCACGACCGAGGCCGGCGAGGGCGAAGGCCCGCCACCCGTGCTGGAACTCCTCATGATCGTGGTGGGGAACGGTGAGGGGATGGTCGAGCAGGCGGAGCAGCTCCTCGGGACGGCCGAAAAGCGTGTGGACGAGCGGGGCCAGGAGGTTGGAGCAGTCGTACCAGCTGAAGCCGGGTTCGGCCACGGCGATCGCGTCGTCCAACCGGCCGTCCTGCAGGAGGGTCACCGAGAGCCAGGCCCGGTACCCGACCCAGTCGTCAGCGGCGATGGCCTCCCGCATCACCGTCTCGGCCTCGTCGGCCCGGCCGCAGTCGCGGAGGGCACCGGCGAAGATGTCCAGGACCGTGTGGGCGTGCTCTCCGGTGGCCAGCTCGCGCAGATCGTCGATCCGGCCGTGGCGTGACAGCAGTTCGGCGTAGGCGGTCAGGGTGTTCTCGGTGCCACAGCGTTTCACGGCTATGTCCGCCCCGAGGACGCGTATCGCCTCGTCGGCACGGTGCATACGTTCCAGCATCCGAGCCTGGAGCACCAGGACTTCCTCGTCGCTGGAGGCCCAACGGCTCTTCTTAAGGGCCTGCCGTGCGGTCTCGGCGTGCGGGGCGAGCAACTCCAGCACCCGCTCATCGCGGCCCTGCCCCTCGGTGATCTCCACCAGCACCGACCGGATCCACCACCCCCCGAGATGCGGCACGAGCAGATCGACGGCCTCGTCAACCCGCCCCGCTGTGACGAGCAGCTCGGCGAAGTCCCGGCACACGTACTCCGAGGTACGCCCCTCCTCGTCAGGGCGGACCAGATCCAGGGCCTCGTCCGTCCGCCCCGCTCGCAGCAGCACGTGCGCCTTCGCCCGGAGGGCCGGCCGCCACCCGAGAGCGGCGAACGGCTCGACCACCTCGACAGCCCGACGGAACGAACCCGTCCGGGACAGCTCCTGCGCCGCGCGCTCGGCACAGAACCACTCCCCGCGCTCTTCCGCTGCTTGGATCATCAGGTCCAGGCGACCGTGCTCCAGCAGGAGATCCACTTTTCGAGGATGCAGGCCGCCGTAATGGTGGGCCTGCCAGGAAAGATCATCGGTGTTCACGGCGGGAAGCGTAGAAGGAGGCACCGACAAGTCCGCGGGCCGCTGAACGACTTTCGACAAGGCAGCGGCCTTCGCCCCCCGGTTCTCGGACTGATGCGGGGCATGTGACGGCAGAGCCTAGCGAGGCGTCCCGTCGCGCTTGCCTCGGCGGGCGAGGTTGCGGGCCTGCCCTTCGTGAATGCCGCTCGTCCACTCCCAGCCGGCTTTCGGCGATACGACCCGCGGGTCCCTGGACACCCGGGCGTCACGCAGGTCCTCCACGTACGCTCGATCCCGTTTCATCCTTGCGCGTACCTCCTCACCCCTGGCGAGGGACCCATGTCCGGGGACGAGGACGCCGACGTCGTCCGCCACGCCCTCGAGCAGCCCCAGCCCGGCCAGGTAGTCCTCGATCGGGTCACCCGTGTCGCCGAGCATGGGAACGAAGACGTCGGAGAGCATGTCGCCGGCGACGAGAACCCGGCGTTCTTCGATCAACAGGGCCGCATGGCCCGGGGCATGCGCCGCATGCTCGATGATCCGCACCTTGGGGCCGTCCCAGGGAAGCTCCGCGGTCCCAGCGGGCAGACCTGTGATCAGGCCGTACAGGTCGAGCGGTGTGTCCTCGGCGATCTCCGGCGGCAGCCCCGCGGCGACGCCGGCCTTCCAGTCCGCGTTCGACAACACATCCCGCATGAAGTCCGCGCAGCGGGCTGTGCCGTAACGGGGCGCTTCGCCGAGTTCGGCGTGCCAGAGCACGTGATCCCAGTCAGGATGCGTCGAGAACCCTGCCACCACGGGCCGGCCCAGCTCTCGAAGGTCGCTGGCCAGGCAGGTCATTTCGGCACCGGTGATCCCGGCGTCCACGAGGAGCACGCCGTCACTGCCCTGCACGACAACGGTGTTGTTCTCGAGCAACTCACTCCGGTGGACCAGCACACCCTCGGCGACCTGCTTCAGCATGGGGCCCTCCCGTTCGATGTCCGCACCCTGCCAGACGGACTGGCGCCCATCAACCCAACCGGACGGGGGCGCGCGACGGAGACTCTGCGGCGAGACAGCGCGTGACGAGCGACGACCTGACCGGCACCAAGGTCCGTGCCCTCGCCGACTACCGAGCCGCCGTCCGCGACCTCATCGACGTCCAGGCTGCTTCCCGCCACCGCCCCACCGCCGACCTCGAATCCCTGGGCTACCGACGCGCCCGCGACGAGTTCGGCCTCGAAGGCCTCCGGGACCGGCTGATCGGCGCGGACTGGTACGAGGACGAGGACGACAGCGCGTGCCAGGAGGCCCTGACGATGGGTGCCGCGCGACCGATGACGGCTGCGACGTTACTTCTGGGCTGTGTCCGGGCGGGTTCGCGGGCTGGTCATCGCGTCAGCGATCGCGTGGGCGGTGCGGGTGAACTCCTCGGCCTGCTGGGCGGAGAGGCTGTGGACGGAGGCTTCCTCCAGGGCCTTCCACATCTCCTCGATCGGTCGGCGCATGGCGCGTCCCTTGTCGGTGAGGTGGACGATCATGGCGCGCTTGTCGTGCGGAGCCGGCTCGCGGGTGAGGAGGCCGGCGTCCTGCATGCGGCGCAGTGACTTGGAGACGGTGGAATGGTCGAGACCGACGGATTCGAGGAGTTCGGACTGGGACTGGCCGTCGCGGTCGAGGAGTTGCATGAGCAGGAGTTCCTGGCCGGGGTGCAGGCCCATCTCGCGGAGCATGGCGGAGGCATGGCCGCGGTGTACGCGGGCGAGTTGGAAGATCGCGTAGCTGAGCGCGCCCTGGCTGGCCGTGGAGGGGAGGTGGCGGGTGGTCATGGTGCAGTTCCTTCGGTCGGGGCGGTCGGGGCGGTCGGGGCGGGTCAGTCGGTGGTGAGGACGATTTTGCCTCGGCTGTGGCCGCTGTCGCTGATGCGCTGGGCTTCGGCGGCCTGGGAGAGCGGGCGGGTGGTGACGGTGGTGATCAGGTCGCCGGCGGCGGCTGCGCCGGCCCATGCCGTCAGGCGGCTCGCGGAGCGCTGCTGGGGGCCGTCGGCGAAGGTGATGCCGAGCTGGTGGGCTCGGAAGTCGGCGAGGGTGACGATGCGCTCGCGGGTGCCGCGCAGGGCGAGGGAGTCTTCGAGGGCTCCCTTGCCGGCGATGTCGAGCACCGCGTCGACGCCGTCGGGTGCGAGTTCCCGTACCCGGTCGACCAGACCGTCGCCGTAGAGGGTGGGGGTGGCGCCGAGCGAGGCGACGTACTCCTGGTTGGCGGGGCCGGCGGTGCCGATGACGCGGACGCCTCGGGTGAGCGCGAGCTGGACGGCCACGGTGCCCACCGCTCCGGCAGCACCGTGCACGAGCAGGGTTTCCCCGGCTGTGACGTCGAGCAGGGCCAGGACGCGGTCGGCGGTCTCGCCGGCGACGGGCAGGGCGACGGCGTGTGCCCAGCCGAGGGCCGCGGGCTTCGGGGCGACGGTGGTCGCCAGGGCGTACTGGGCGTAGGAGCCGGTGTCGGACCAGCCGAATACCTCGTCCCCTACGCGCAGGCCGGTGACGCCCGTGCCCACGGCGTCGACGATGCCGGCGACCTCCAGGCCGGGCACGGCGGGCAGCCGGGTCGGGAAGACGGCCTCCAGCGCACCGGAGCGGATCTTGCCGTCAAGGGCGTTCACCCCGGCGGCCTTGACGCGGACGCGCACCTGCCCGGGCGCGGGACGCGGGATCTCGATGTCCGTCTGGCGCAGGACATCGGCGCTGCCGAAACGATCGAAGACGATGGCCTTCATGACTACTCCTCCGGCGCCGCCACCCGGTGAGGTGGTGCGGCGCATCAGACGTGCAGGATTTAGTGGCTAGCCACTTGAATGATGCGAAAGGTACGGGGATGTCGGGTCCGTCGGTCGGTCCGGGCCTCTGAGGGATGCCGGGGCCCGGATTCCGCCGCCGGCCGCCAGGGCACGAGGTGCCTGGTGGCGGTGCGGGGTCAGCGCGGCGGGCCCAGGATGACGCCGCCGTAGAGGTCCGCCGCTTCGGCGAGGAGGGAGCGGGGGATCGTGAAGTCGTCGGGGCGCGGCGTGCTCAGGTCGCGCCCGGCGTGCCGGAACATGCCCTCGATGCCGCCCGGTGTGGCGATCATGAGGAGGTCGGCGCGTTCGGAGGTGATGCGGTAGGAGTGGGGGGTGTTGCGCGGCAGGTAGACGATTCCGCCTTCGCGCAGTTCGTGTTCCTCTTCTCCCGCCCAGACCAGGGCCGATCCCTTGAGGAGCATGAAGACCTCGTCCTCGCGGGTGTGCAGGTGGAAGGGCGGGGCCTCGCCTCTGGTGACGTCGAAGCGGCCCACGGTGAGCTGCCCGTCGGTGGCGTCCTGGTCGAGCAGGACGGAGAACGTTCCGCCGTCGAGCCATTCCAGCTTCTGCTGGTTCTCGGTCTGGGCCAGGTAGGGCATGGTCATGATGTCCTCCTCGGCGGGCGGTGCCCGCCTCTTCTTTCGGGCGGCCGATCCGGTGGCCGCGGCGCGGGGTCAGGCGGTGAGCGTGCGGCGCACCCAGGCGGTGCGGGCGGCGAGGGCGGCGGTGGACAGGGCCGCGGCGGGGGCGGCGCCGTCGAAGATGTGGAACCCGCCGGCCCAGACGTGGAGTTCGGCCTGGACACCGGCGGCCCACAGGCGGGAGGCGTAGGCGACGTCCTCGTCGCGGAAGACCTCCGCGGAGCCGACGTCGATGGCGGCGGGGGGCAGGCCGGACAGGTCCGTGGCGCGGGCGGGGGCGCTGTAGGGGGAGACGGCGTCGGTGCCGCGGAGGTCGCCGAGCAGCGCGGTCCAGCCGGTGGTGTTGCTCTCCCGGCTCCACGTGCCGGTGCCGGAGTACTGGAGCGTGGAGACCGTCCGGTCGCGGTCGTCGAGCATCGGGCTCATCAGCAGCTGCGCCAGCGCCTTCGGTCCCTTGCGGTCGCGGGCGAGCAGGGCGGTGCCGGCCGCGAGTCCGCCGCCGGCCGAGGTGCCGGCGAGGAGGATGCGCCCGGGGTCGATGCCGAGCTCGGCGGCGTGGGCGGCGGTCCAGGCGAAGCCGGCGTAGGCGTCTTCGACCGGGGTCGGCGCGGGGTGCTCGGGAGCGAGGCGGTAGTCGAGGGACACGACGACAGCGTCGTGCTCCAGCGCCCAGTCGAGGATGTTCTGGATGCCGGTGAAGCGATCGCCGATGATCATGCCGCCGCCGTGCAGGAAGTAGATGCCCGCGCCGGCGGTGGTCTTCCCGCGTGGGGCGAAGACGGAGGCGGTCAGGTCGCCGTCGCGGCCGGGGACGGTGACGACCCGGTGGTCCAGGGCGCGGGTGCTGAGGAGGTCCTCGATCGGGGCGGTGAAGGGCGCGGCCCGCAGCGGCTCGATCATCTCCGCCGTGATCGCGGAGGGCAGCGGGCTGCCGGCGAGCAGCGCACCCAGCTCCGGGTCGTAAGGGGGGCGGGCGGGGGTCTCGGGCGTGGTCGTGACCGTCATGGCGTGCTCCAGGGAGAGGACCCGCCGACCACTTATATGGCCGACCACTTAAAAGTAGCGCGGGGTTACGTGGCTGGCAACATATTTGGGGTGACGGCTTCCTCGCACAGCCGGAACCGGCAAGGGGCGCTGGTGGCCGGGGTGGTGGCATGGCTCGGGAGGCAGCTCGTCCAGGTGTCCTCACCCGGGAGAGGGCTGATGGGCGTCTTCCGGATCTCGGCCGGACCCGACCGGCGGAGAACGTCGCCCGGACCCGGCCGGCGGAGAACGTCGCCCGGCCGCCCGCGGGAGAAGAGCGCTCCCGCACCGACCACCGGCTCCGGCGAGCGCCTACGTGGCAGGCCCGCGTAGACGGCTCATAGACGGTCCGTAGACGGGCCTGACCAAGGATCGAGAAGCACATGCCCGCCGTTCGGCGAGGCACACGTACAGGAAACGAGCTGGCCGACCATGGGAGGTGACATGCTGCGCGCGCGGCCGGCGCGGGGGGCCCAGGCGCTGCTCGGTCGGAGCACGGAGATCGCTGCGCTGAGGCAGCTCTCACGCAGGCCTGCGCCGGCACGGGCGGTGTCCTCGTGCGGCACGGGGAAGCGGGCATCGGGAAGACCACGCTGCTGGAGAACGTGCGGACAGAGTTCGGCAACTCGCAGGTCCTGCGAGTGGAGAACACCTGGCCAGAGGCCGAGGTGTCCTTCGCCGGGCTTCAGCACCTGACCAGTTCGCTGACGGGCCACTTCGGCGGGCTGCCGCAGCCGCAGTGGGAGGCGCTGGGCGTGGCTCTGGGGCGCCGTCCGGGGCCCTCTCCCGATCACCTGCACCTCGGACTGGCGGTCCTGGGCCTGCTGTCGGCCGCGGCCGAGACATGACCGGTGGTCGGGCACCCCCACGACCGGAGGAGTCCTTCAAGGCAGCCAGGCTTTCCCGGCTTCCCCCCGAGGTTCGCCGCTTTCTGCTCCTCGCGGCGGCGCAACCCGACGGTGATCCGCCGTCGGTCGGGGGCCTGCCTCGCCTCCGGCTCGCGAGGCCGACGCTCGCGATTCCACGCTGCCGAGGAGCATCGGGCCGGCGACAGGCGGTGAGGCCACGTCGGGAGCGGCCGAGCGTCAACCCGCCGAGGGCCAGAGGGCCGTGTTCCGTAAACCGGAACAACGTCGATGTACGCCAGTTCAGTGGTGCGTGGGCGGACGCCGTCCGTGTGCGGAGGCACTCAACGTCCGATGGGACACCAGGCAAGTCGGCATCCGGTCAGCATGAGTCCCCGCACGTTCCGGGGAGGCCGTCTCAGCAGGCGCCGGTGCGGCGCGAAATCCCGGACGGGGGAACCGTCCAGCCCGACCGCAGCGATGTTCCTCACAAACACCGGACGGGACCGTCGGTGTAGGGTCGACGACGCCCTTGACCTGCACGAAGCAGGCAGGGAGCCGTCTCAGAGGAGTCCACAGTGCTGCGCACTCTGTTCAAGTCCAAGATCTAGCATTTGGACGTCTGCGCAGGTCAGGGGCATGATAGAGGCCCCTCGGGTCAGCAAAAGGTCAGCATGCGTCGCAGCCCTGTCTCCGCTTGCTGACCTTCTGCCATCTGCGCAGCGACTGTGCATGGTCCCCGCTCCCGTTCGGAAGGTTCGACACGTGGCTCGACAGCTCGCCCGCGGCATGGGCTCCTTCTTCAAGGAATGTGACTGCGCCAAGCCCACCCGCTGCCCGCACCCGTACACGATTCGCTTCAGGGACGCGCTCGGCAAGCAGCGCGAGGAGTCCGGGTACGACACGCAGGACGACGCGATCGAGCGCCTCACGGAGATCTACAAAGACAAGAAGAGCACGGCGCCATCCGTCGCCGAGGCCCGCCGCGAGCTGGGCCAGCAGACGGTCGAGGAATACGCCAAGCAGTGGCGACCCCGACAGCGCAAGATGACGGAGTACTCCACCGGCGAGCACGTCGACAGCTCGATCAATGTGCACATCGTTCCCCGCCTTGGATCGCGAAAGCTGAACTCGGTCACGCCGATCGTCGTCGAGCGATTCTTGGACGAACTGGAGTCCGACAAGGTCGGTCGCGGAAATCAGGTGAACATATTCCGCGTCCTCAAGGCCATCTTGCGAGACGCTTACGGCAAAGGTGCCATGGCAGACGATCCGGTGAAGGGCGTCCAAGAGCCGGAGTACGTTCGCGAGAAGGTGGTTATCCCGTCCCTCGCTTATGTGAAGAAGGCGCTGACTGTAGCCGACAAGCATCTCGCACTTGAGATTGTGATGATGGTCGGCTGCGGCCTCCGCAATGGTGAGGCCCGGGCGGTGAACGTCAACAACATCGTGGCGGACGACGTCTACAGGGTGCACGAGCAGATCCACTCCAACACGCATAAGCCAGCGAAGCTGAAGCATCGCAAGGCGGGCGAGTTCAGGGAGGTTCCGCTCCCGCGCTCGGTGAAGGAGGCGTTGGAGCGTTACGAGGAGCAGCACGGCACCACCAAGGATGGCTATCTGCTGCGCGGTCCGAGCGGCTACTACACGGAGCCGATGGAACGCCGCCGTGTACAGAAGCTCTTCAAAGACCTCCCTGCGGAGAACGGCGTCGGAATGTACAGCTTCCGGCACTATTTCGCCTCGAACGCGCTCGGGAGCGGCATACCCATCACCGACGTCGCCGAATGGATGGGGCACAAGTCCATCGAGGAGACGTATCGAACCTACCGGCACCTGATGCCGGGGAGCATCACCAAGGCCGCCCGTATTCTGGATGCCGGTCTCTGGGAAGCAGCGTGACACGCCTTTGGCAGCCGGCTCCCGACGTCAACGGAGATGAGCCGGCCGGGGCAGGCCGGACGAGCGCCTTGCCGCTTCGACGCGGTCCAGGCATCGGCAGGCGCGCCAGGAACCTTGATGCGGCCGAAGGCGCGGATGGAGACTCGGCTGGCCTCTAACCCATCCGCCACGACGACTGGACTGCCGACCGCCGCCACAGGTGCGGACTGTGGCGGCACCGCAGTCTTTCAGCCGTGCGGAGCTGGTAGACGGGGCTGACCCAGCAGAGCGGCGTGCCGATTCTTCCCGGCGAGGGCGGATGGTGCCTCGGCAGCCCAACTTCGGGTATCGGCTGAGAGTCGCCGATCATGGGCCATAGCGGCGAGCGTCTGCCTTGTGCCTTCCGAGCAGGAGGTATCAAGGACCAGCAGCAGTAGCGCGGCCTCGACTCGGTCTGGTTCCAACAGGGCCTCGTTCCGGGCAAGCGTGGCGAGCACCTGTTCGGCTTGCTCGATGGCACCGACGGTGGCGAGTTCTCTTGCGATCTGGATGCTCAACAGAGGCGGCAAGATATCGTCATTTGCAGCCAGAGCCCGCAAGGTGCGCAGCACGGTAGGGAGGTGCTGCGGGCCGTACCTGTATAGGCGGCGTGCTGCGAGGGCGCGCGTCGTCGGGGGCTCGGATTCGGTGTCGGCCAAGGTCGTTAGGAGTGCCGCTGCCCTATGTCCAGAGCCCTGCCAATCCAGGCCCTTGAGGAGATCGATGGCGCCAAAGCGATCAGCCGCGGCTTCCGATGTCCGAACTCGGCTAGAGAGCAGGGCTTGGGTGGCCTCGTGCAAGTCGGGTCCGAGCAGGGCGATGCCCTCGATAGGCCCTGACCGCTGCTGCCAGTCCCTTGAGCCTCGTAGTAGCCGTACAAGATCACGGCAAAGGCGGGCTCGGGCGGAGGGGCCGAGACTGGCCAGCTCGGCCACAATCAGCTGCGTGGGGAGGCTTTCCGAACCAGACTGCAGACAGGTGCGAAGGAATGCCTCGGACCTATCACGTACTGTCGGGCTGATACATGCGACATCGGCAGCGAAAGCCACCGCCCCCGGGGGCGGCTGTTGGGCGTCAAGCCTGTCAAGAACGTCCAGGACGACCGATTCGTAGTCCGGCCCGGCGCCGAGGCGGGCAAGGAGGCGGGCCGCTGCCATTCGGTGCGTGTCGGATGCCGCAGCGGAGCGGGCTATGTGTCCCGCACAGGGCCCTGCCTCCGCGCGATTGTGACTGGCGAGGACTGCGGTCACGGCCAGCGCTTGCGTAGCGCTAACCTCCGTACGAAGCGCAATCTCCTTCAGCAGGCGGCCCATTTCTTCACGGTCACCGCGCGAGCCGGTACCCAGCAGGACGCTGGCTGCCTTGCACCAGCTTTCGAGTACGCCATCCAGGGAGGGGAGCGCCCTACGCTGAACGTAGCCCACCGCGTCTGCTCGGTATTGGGGGCCCAATCGGAGGACATTCGTCGTCACCATGTAGGGGTCGGCTGCACAGCGCTGGGTAAGGAAGGCGGCCGCAGCATCGGCGTCGATGCTCCGGGCCGACATCAGAATGTCTTGCCTGCATAGATTTGGTAGGCGCGAGTCCAGCAGGATGCGGCAATGCTGGGCGACCACCTGCTCGCGTAGCCCTGGTTGGTACGAGGCCGCGACCTGCAGTAAGAATCGGACGACGTTCACGTCCCAGATGGCCATGGGCCCAGTCAGCAGCCGCAGTCCGGCCAGCTGGTGCTCAGGCCGAGCTCGCAGCAGCAGTGCGGCCAGGACGGCTCGCTGTGGATGGCTGACAAGAGGGCGGGGTCGGTCGTCCATCTGGCGTTGGTGACCAGCGACGGCTTCCAGGAGCCGTATCACCGATGCCGCATGCGCGGAGTGTGGAGGCGCAGGCCGGGTACCGAGCCACTTCGCGAGCCGCGACCATACCCCTGCAGCCAGATGTGCGCCAGGTGTGGCCTGCCCTTGCAGTGCGCAGGACAAATCCGCGGTCACCGCCCGGACTGCTGCTGCCGCCACCGCTTCTTCATCCGACGTCGGGGGGAGAGACAGGAGCGCAGAGATGTCGACGGGCAGGTCCAGGAGACCTGCCTCGGCGGACCATGGCACCACCTCATCGGGGTCGCGGGGGGACTCCATGAAGCCCGGCGGGGTGCTCACGCCCTCCGAATGTTCCTCCTCGATGGATAGGTCTGCTGGAATCGGGCGTAGATCGATGAGTGAGGGGCCGGCGGCCGGCCTGTGAGGAAGCGAGATCCATTCTGGGGCATCGCTCAGTAACTGCTCGGCCATGTTGCGGTGATGCTCGTGGAGGAACGCCACGTCCTGTGATAGCAAAGTGAGGCTTTCCCTCGCCGCCGGAAAAGCGCCCGCAGACTCCAGTGCTAGAGCCGCCCGGACGCGTACTGCACCCGCGAGCTGAGGATCGCAGGCGAAACGGCGGAGAAGGATGAGGCCGCGGGATCTATGCGGCTCGCCCGACCGCAGTAGAGCGTGCGCGGCAGCCTCGCGCACGATGTCGGGCAAAGCCGCGTTCTCCGCAGCACCGTGGATCACTCGCTGCAGGGGATGATCAAGGCTGCGCAGCAGGCTCAGTGCACGGACCACTTGGTTAATGATCACTTGGTTTGCGTACCGGCCGTTGCCGCCGCGCAATGCCCGCCATAGCCAGAAGTCGAAAGTGCGAGCCAGAGCTTCGTGTTGACCTGCTGTCGCCCGAACACCACGGGAAACCAGTGCAGCAGCGAGCTCCCGAGCGGTGTCGTTACCCGCGAGCAGCCAGTCGAGAAGTTCAGGGGCGTCGCTATTGATCAGTGCTCTGTGGAGGATCGTCCGCTGCGCTGTGAGATCCCCGTCCGTGCATGCAAGGCTGAGCGTTTTCCACCAAATTGGATCGTCGGGATCGAATCGGGAAGGAAGACGGCGGGCGTCGAGTAGGTCGCAGATGTGCTCGGCGAAGGTGTGGTGGGCAAAGGTGAGACCTTCGCCGTCTGGAAGCAGCAACCCGGTGGACGTGAGAACTGAGCCAACGATTTCGGTCCAGTCCGCTGGTGCCGGAGTGGGAGTGATGCCTCGGTCGGCCAGCCATTGGAGTGCTTCGGACAGCAGAGATCGGGCTTTCAGAGCCAGCGGTGCAAGGTGCTCGATGATTGCAACTCGTGCCTCGACCAGCTCCTGAGCCAGCTTTTCCGCCATCGGTCGGCCAGCGAGCCGGGACTGCGTGTCACTGAGTAGCTGGCGGGCTCGGGAGTCGTACAGATGGGAGAAGTACCGTTCGTACAGGTCGAAGCGGCTTGCGGGAAGGGGCTGGTTGGGCGCCTCAGCGAACACAACTGCTGCGACCGTGGCCAGGAGCGGGATGGACGCCTCCTCCTCGAGCCGGGATGCGGCCAGCTCGCGAAGGAATGACTCGGCAAGGTCCACGTCATCTGCGAACCAGGAACGTGCAAACTGGGCCCGCTGATGATGTTGGAAGGGCTCGATGGCGTAGTGCGTGAGCTCCTTGTCGCTGTCCCAGGTTCGGCGTTCGTCGTCAGGTAAGGGCCGGCTGGTGATCAGAACGTGGTACTCGCGCTCCTCCTCCATGAAGACCCGTAGGCGTTCGATTAGGTCGGCGCGATCTGCTCGCGAGGTGACCTCGTCCAAGCCGTCGATAACCAAGAGCCAGCGCGATCCAGGCACGCGCCGTTCCAACAGTCGCGGATCGAGGTCGCGTGCCAGGAACCTCGCAAGGCTCGCCCCGAGGGCGTCTGACACCGCGGAGAGAAGGCGCATGCCGGGACGGGCTGCCAGATCCCTTGCCAGCAACCGGACGGGCAGGAGGGTAGCGGCGGCGGCGCTCTCCCCTGGCAGCACGACGGCTCGGGTCGCTAATTGAAGGGTCAGAGTGGATTTTCCGGAACCCGCCACGCCCGTGAGGAACAGGTGCCGGTGTGTGGCAAGGGCCTCTTCGATTGTTTTCGGTCTCAGGACCACTGGGTCAGGTGCCGTACCGGCATTCTCGGGGTCGGCAGCCAATGCAACAGCGGCATTATCGGATGTAGACACCTGCTGGCGTACGTAGACCGCCGAGGGATCACGGCCGTGGAGGCCGACAGCACGATAGGGGAAGGCACGCGCCGCACTGCGCTGTGCGTTGAGCAGGGACTGCACGTCGGCGGGAAGGAGACGTTGCTTTTGCCCGTGTGCTAGACAGCGCTCGGCGATGATGTCTGCCCGGATCGCGTAGCTCTGCCGGGTGATGTCCGCCGTGCTCAGCCGACTGTATGGCAGCGAGTGATGTGCGCTGACGAGAATCCCGACGACCGCCTGCAGCTTCCTGTCCCACAGAGGGCTGCCGCTGTAGCCCGGTTGGACGGCATGCCCCGTGGGGGCGCCGCTGAGGACCAGCCAGTCGTCGGCCACCGCGGCCACGTGCACCCGAACAACGGAGGTCGGTTCACCGCTGCCGAACCAGCTCCATGCCGCCTGTCCGAGGGCGGGAGCTGCGAGGCGCACTGGCCGTACTTGCTCGGGTAGTACGTCAGTCACCCGGAGCGTGGCAATGTCTCCACGCCAGCGTCTCTCCGTGCCAGAGAGCGTCCCTTCCTCATCGCGAAGAGAACGTGCCGGCCACCATCCGACGACATGGGCGGAACAGCGTTGGCCGGGAACGGACGGAAAGGCCACGGTCACCGATTCGGAAGTGGGTTTGTCACTTGCGAACTGATGCCTCCCCAAAGCCATGTTGACGACATGGGCGCAGGTGAGGACGGAGACGACGGCGCTCTCGTCGGTGACCAGGACGCCGCCGCCGACTACGGTGCCGTCCGGTTTCAGGAAGGAAACAAAGGCGGTGCGCAGTGAATCATCCGCGGAGACCGGGTACATGGCGCCCGCTTCCGCTTCATTCAGCGACGGAGGCTGTGTTGCGGTCGTCGTCGCTAAGTCGCCACGTGGCAGAGACGTTGAAGCTGGCCTCGCCCCCACTCACCACGGCCAGTTTCAGGCCGGCGGTCAGCTTGACGCCGAACTCGACGGTCAGCTCCTCGGGCTTCCGCGGCAGGCTGGTGACCTGATCGTGCAAACCAGAGAGGACTGGGACAAGAGGAGCGAACGCCTCGCTCAGCGTCCTGCCCGCCTGCTCAACAACGCGGGCACCGAGGCCGACTGGCTCCACGCCTGCGCTGCCGGGGAGCTGGTATTCGGCATCGATGCCGACCTTGGTGTCGTCGGTAGGCCAGACCTCGATCAGCACAGCTCGTCCGTCGGGAAAGTTGAACTCGACAAAGTCGGACATCGTTTCCCCCAAGTGACGCAGCAGCCGTTTGTGGGCTGGTGCCGACGAGATTCGCCGCCACCAGCCGCGACGGCATAGCCTACCTCCTAGCAAGATCGTTCTGCGGCCGTCTGCTGCAACTGCTGCACAGCCGTGGTCGGTTCCGCGCGGCGCTGCCGAACCGAGGTGGGAGTAGCACGATGCTGGGGTCATGCGTGGCGTCGGAAGAAGTCCGCCGCGGAGGGCTCGTGCAAGTCGTGATCCGGACGTGCACCGTGGACTACTGAACTGTGGGCGCGGACTGGCGAGCCCGTGTGCTGTTCTGCCGGGGTGAGCCCGATACTGGCGGAAAGTCAGGTCGGTGGGCGTCTGAGGTCCCTGCTGAGACTCGATAGGATCGGGACTCGGCGAGGCTTCGGGGAGCTTGTCGGCGGTGCCGGCACGGCTGAGGTGCTGGAGTCATGCCATTCGTCAGTGCTGGCCTGGAGGACTTCGTCATGAAGTTGTCTACCTGGCGGCGCTGACCTGCATCGATTGGGCTGTTCCCGCCCCTGACCTGCACGGACGAGTCTTTCAGCGTCTTTCGGGATCGTGCTGCGTTACGCGGTCGATTCTCCCCACGCGCTCCCCAGGACCGTCGATACTCCCCAGATTCTCCCCAGGGAGAGCCGTCGCGGCGGGCCTGGTCGAACGGGACGTCATGCCGCCGAAGGCGCTGCCAAGGCACGTTGAGTGGCTGCGGGCGAGGGCAGGGCAGAAGCCCGGGGCTTGAGCGGATGAGGGCAAGGCGCGAGTCTGATCCCGCCTGAGTAGGCTCAATCTCGAAGAAGGGCTCAGGGCGCCGGATCGCGGTTTCGGGACGACTGGCCGCCGGGGTGATGGCGTGGACCTCGGGTCTGTGAGGGCCCGGCCGCATCCTGAGCCGCGTGTAGACGGGGGTCGGGGCGCTGCCCAGATGCGGCCCGCCTTGACCGGCTCGGCCCGGTTGAGCGCGGTCTGCTGCTCGACGGCTACCACGGGTTCGTACTGCGCAGCGCTGTCAGAGGCGAGTGCCATGCTGTCCGGGAGGGTCCATTGCGAGGTAGGGGGTGTGGTGGCGTTCGAGTGGGATCGGATCGGGCAGCCGCATTTCGACCGAGTCGTTGAGGCGTTGGTCCACCGGCTTTACAGCGAGACGGCGGAGGTCCGGGCGGTCAACGGGCGCGGCGGTGACGGCGGCCGAGACATTGACGTGGTGCAGGGCGGCCGCCTGCGGATCTACCAGCTCAAGTACTTCCCTGACGGTCTGCAGGGTCGTGGGCGCAGACCGAGTATCAAGAAGTCGTTCAAGCGGGCAATGGAACACGACCCCTATGAGTGGGTCCTCGTCGTTCCGTGCACTCTTACCCCGGGCGAGCGGGCGTTCGTCATGGGTCTGGGTGAAGGCCGGGGCGTGAAGGTCACCGTGATGGACCGGGCCGCCCTGGACGATCGCCTCGCCGCGCACAGCGATATCGAGCGCAGCCTCAGCCGCACCAGTGGCGATGGGGGCCTGCTGGAGTACGCGAAGATCATGAATCGGGAGCGGGACGTCCTGGCGGGCGGTATGGCCGACTTGGGTGCTCGGGTGCGGGCTCTGGGGTGCGTGGTCGACGACCTCGACCCGAACTGGACGGTGGACTTCGCCCGCGAAGGCGACAAGGTCATCCGGACTTTGCGGCCGAAGCATCCCCGGGCTCATGAGGTAAGCCCGATTGCCCTCACCATTTCCGGAACGGCCATAGACGCCGGTCTGTCAGCCGCTGTCACTCGCTCCCTGGGGTTCGGGGTCGCCGAGGAGGTCGAGCTCCCGCCCGACGTGGTGGAGCGCCTGACGGTCAGCGGACCGGAGTGGATCGCGCAGACATTCACCAACACCACGGTCTTGTGGAGGCCCATCTCACCTGCCTCAAAGAACGACGCCGTAGCCTCCGTGGTCTTCCTCGGCGAGGACGACAGCGTGCAGGCGTCGTACGCCGGTCGTCTGAAGGCGCGAGGTTCCGGCTCCTTGGGGAGCTCGATCGAGGTGGATCTGCCTGGTGCGGTGCTTCGGGTGCTGCGTCCGTTCGACGAATCAGCTCCGGCGAAGCTCGCGTACCAATTCGACCTTGCCGGACTCAGTCCCGCAGAGGCGCTGAAGGTGCTGCGGCTGCGCCGGCGCCTTTCGCTCGGTGGCGACTTTCGCGTGATGATTGACGGCCAACTCGCCGGTGCGGGGCGTTTGCCGAAGAGCGGCCCTGCAGATGATCTCCGCCGGTGGGCACAGCTGCAGCTGTTCTTGGAGGACCTCGAAGTGGTCCAGCGATACTGTGAACAGGACTTTCCCATCCCGGACGACATGTCGATGACTGACCGGATTGCTCTACGGTTGGCCCGCCTTCTGGTGGAAGGCCGCTGCGTCGCATCGCCATTCAGCCGCGAGCTGACGATCACACTCACCTGGATCGACGACGCGAACACCAGGGAGTTGCTCAGCGGACGACCGCAGTCGCTACGTGTCACAAGCTCCGAATACGGGATCACGATCGCAGGGCACCTTCTCAACCTCGGCTCCGTCTGTATCTTCCACACGGAAGTCACAGCCGAAGACGGGCCCCGTGTCCTCGAGTCTCTCCGCAGCGGCCTCGTGCCGGAGGCGACCCTCGTGCTGCGCCCCGCCAGGGGCGAGCACTACCGGATGTTCCTGGCCGACTCACCTGACGACGGTATGCCGCTCAGCCCCTGTCCCTTGGGCCTCGACGGCTTTCCCGACCCTCGCTAGGTGCGGTGTCTCTCGAGGTAGGTTCCGCGAGGTCGTCCGGCGTGAGTTGCTGTGGGCTGGTGGTGGGGGGCGAGCGATTGCGGCGGGCGCCTTGGGCCACGTGGTAGTCGCTGCCGGCGATTCAGGGAAGCCCTGTGATGTGGGTGGTCAGGGGCGGTAGACCAGTTCCAGGAGGACGGCTGCGATGAGTTGCCACGCGCCGGCGGCGAGCAGCCACATGCTGTCGAGGGCCAGCCCGACGGCGCTCGTGAAGGATGCGCCGACGAAGAGCGTGAGGGAGAGGCGGCGCACGCGGTGGTCGGAGGGCAGGCGTCCCTCATGTCGGCTCATGGGCGCACTGTAGGGCTGTGGTCGGGCAGGGCGGCCAATACCCGGGAAGTCTTCACGCCGCCCTGATGCCCCCGCGCCGTCGAGCCTGGGGGCGCATTCCGGCAGGCGACGGCGCACGTGGATCGAATCATCGGCGCGCTGGTAACTCTGTGCGCCAATCGTGTGAGTGATTGCGTCATCCTGCAGCACGATCCAGTCGCGAATCCTTCGTTCCCATGTGTCGTTCCGGAGGAGGGGGCATCGTGGCGTATTACTGTGCATTGACCTTCTCTTGAACTCCTTTTTGTGAACTGTGATGGCCTTGTGCGCCCCTGGGGAGAGAGGTGCTCGCCATGTCGGCCGACTGCATACCTTCGTCTCGAAGAGGCACCTTCACTCCCGTCTTCCCACACGGTCTGGTTGGTGCGCGGACGGGGAGCGTCGTTGTGGATTCACGGCGAATCGGTCTGCACCAAGCAGGCTTTGGGGCCTCACGGCGGAACCCGAAGCGATGTCCCCGCTACGGACCGCGAACCCGGCCGCTCCGCGAGGCACGACCCGACCTCAGGCCATGCCGGTGGGCTGCCGTACATCTGGCCAGGGCCGCTGGCGTCGGGCCTTCGCAGCCCCTCCGTCTGACTGTCACCTCACGCATGTAAGGCGCAACCTCAGCAGCACGGAAGCCTTCACACTCGCCGCTTCGCCGCTGACAGGGGAGGTACCCCCACCGTGCGGTCGGCCCGTCGCGGTGTGCCAGGAGAAGTCATTCACGCCGCGCCTCATCGACGTGGGACACCGGTACGGGCGGGGTACTGAGGACCCCCGCAGCCGATTTGCTCGTCACCTGTTCCGACGTCCGGGGCGCGGCCCGTGAGCCCGCTCTGTCGAGACCCTCCGAGGGGAACACGCATGCCACTCTTCCTCCGCGGCGTCCGGCAGGACTTCGCCGCCTCGCTGGTCGTCTTCCTCGTGGCTCTCCCCCTCTGTGTCGGGGTGGCTGTCGCCTCCGGCGTCCCCGCCGAACTCGGCCTGATCACCGGCATCGTCGGCGGTCTCGTCACCGGTGTGATGCGCGGCAGCAGTTTGCAGGTCTCCGGTCCGGCCGCCGGTCTGACCGTGCTGGTGGCGGAGGCGGTCCGCGCCTTCGGGCTGCCGGCCCTTGGCCTGGTCGTGCTGTTGGCCGGACTCCTGCAAGTCGTCATGGGCGTCCTGCGTTGGGGGCGCTGGTTCCGGGCGATCTCCCTGTCCGTCGTCGAGGGCATGCTCGCGGGCATCGGTCTCGTGATCATCGCGGGCCAGCTCTACGCGGCGGCCGGGGTGACGGCGCCCCATGGGGGGCTCGCCAAGCTGGTGGGTCTGCCCGGCGCTCTGACCGGCGCATCGGGGGCAACTGCCTCCCTCGTCTCTCTCGCCATCGCCGCCGGGACCATCGCCGTGATTGTGGTGTGGCGGAGGCTGCCTCGCCGGATCCGGGCGGTGCCTGGGGCTCTGGTGGCGGTCCTGCTGGCCGCCCTGGTGACTGCGGCGGCCGACCTCCCGGTTGCCACCGTGCGGGTGAGTGGCGTACTGGATGCCGTGCGGCTGCCTGGCGGCGATGCCCTTACCGGCCTCGTCGACTTGACGCTGCTTGGCACGGTGCTGGCCTTCGCGCTGATCGCCTCCGCGGAGTCGCTGTTCAGCGCGGCGGCCGTCGACCGGCTGCATACCGGTCCGCGTACGGACTACGACAAGGAGCTGGTGGCCCAGGGAGCGGGAAACGCGGTGTGCGGTCTGCTCGGTGCCCTGCCGCTGACAGCGGTCATCGTGCGCAGCTCGGCCAATGTGGAGGCCGGTGCCCGCACGAAGGCGTCCCGGGTGCTGCACGGTGTGTGGCTGCTGCTCTTCGCGGTCCTGCTGCCGGCTGTCCTCGCGTACATCCCGCTCGCGGCCCTCGCGGGGATCCTGGTCCACGCCGGCTGGAAACTGATCCCGTTCCGGGGTGTGGCGACGCTCTGGCGCACGCATCGCGGTGAGGCGCTCGTGCTCGTCGCGACGGCGGTGGCGATCGTCGCGGTCGGCATGTTCGAAGGGGTGTTGATCGGTCTTGTGCTGTCGGTGGCGAAGGCCGCCTGGGAGGCGTCCCATCTGCGGATGGAGCATAGCGACGATGGTTACGGCGGGGTACGGGTACGGCTCGCCGGGACGGTGAACTTCCTGCGGCTGCCCCAGATACTGGACAGCCTGGATGCGCTGCCCCGTGACCGCCAGGTCGTCCTCGACCTCTCGGGGGTCCACCACCTTGACCACGCGTGCCGCGCCGCCCTGCACAGCTGGGCCGAGCGGCACAGCGTCGCAGGCAGCCAGGCCGTGCGGCTCCATGCACTCCCGGAATCCTCGGCCACGGAGCAGGCCAAGGCGCTGGGATGACCCCGTGGCGAGTCCACGGCTACGAGCGAGCACCGCGCAGGTCTTCACCCAAGCAGGCGGGGGGGGAGGAGGAGGCGATGCCGATCCGGCCCGCTCATCCGTTGGGTGGCCAAGGTGACCGGCTCGCCCGCTGTGGTCGGCCGACGTCGTTCGCAGGCGAGTTGGTGCGCCCCGATCCACGATCGCTCGTGCCGAAGGTCATGGGGTCTTCGCAGCCCGCTTCCCGCGGGCCTCGACCGGCAACGAGGGAACAGATGAGTCTGTCAGGCCGGCGCGACGAGGACACCCCACAGGTGGCGAAGAGTGTGTCGGGCGGTACCTCATGTTCGAACAGATACGCTGCCGTGCGTACAGGCTCATTCGGAGGGAATGCATCAGGCCATGGCACGTCAGAGGCGAGTGGGAATAGCAAGTTTGACGGCGACCCTGGTCCTGATCGCGGTGGCGGGGTGCTCGGCGGAGGGCGATGCCAAGTCCCCGGGCGGGGACGCGAAGCCGTTGCCGACGCGTAGTGGTGCGGCCGGCGGCAGTGCTCCGGAGGTGGACGGGACGCTGCCCGGCGTGCCGACCGCCGAGCAGGCGCTCACGGAGCTCGCAGGGCTGAAGGTCGCTCCGCACGGTTCGATGTCCGGCTACAGCCGTGACCGATTCCCGCACTGGGCCTCTCAAGGAGAGAACTGCAACACCCGTGAGACCGTGCTGAATCGCGACGGCGCGAACGTCAGACGGGACACCGAGTGCCGTGCCGTGTCCGGAACCTGGAGGAGCGTCTACGACGACCTGACGTTCAAGGAAGCGGCAGAGCTGGACATCGACCACACTGTGCCCCTCGCCAACGCCTGGCGGTCCGGGGCGAACAAGTGGCCCCAGGAGAAGCGCAAGGAGTTCGCCAACGACCTGACGAACCCGCAGCTCCTCGCCGTCTCAGCTGCCTCCAACCGCTCCAAGGGGGACCAGGGCCCCGACGAGTGGCAGCCGCCCTCGAAGACCTACTGGTGCACCTACGCCCGGGCCTGGACATCGGTCAAGGCCACGTATGAGCTGTCGGTGACCGCGTCGGAGAAGGACATGCTCGGTCAGATGCTGGACACTTGCTCCTCATGACCGACACTCCCACCCCCGGCCCGGGTGCATACCTGGATGACGTGAAGGCCGGCCCCGGCGGTGCGATGACCGACGAAGTCGGCGTCGTCACCGGTGAACTTACCGTCGCCACGGGACCCCTCACAGACGGCCAGGTCGTCGTCCTGGTCCAGTACAAGGACGCTGACGAGTGGTACACCTTGACCGGTAGCCCCATGCCCGTGCCGCCTGGTGGAGTCGCGCAACTGCATGCCGCTGTCCTCGACCGTGTCCGCGCGGGCGGCGGAGCCCGCGTCTCCTGGGGAGGCGGCGAGGCGTCGGCGTAGCCGTCATGACATCCGAGCGACCGCGCCCATGACACTGGGCAGACCACTCCGCCGGGCGTTCCTCGCACAGTTGGTCGCCCTCAGCGGGATGACCGGCCAGGGATTCATCGCCCGGTCATCGCCGAGTAGGGGGACCTCACCGGCTTGACCGTGCCACTGCCCGGCTTTCGTGATCCCTCGGGCGGGCCGGGGAGGAAACGGCTGGCGGTTCCTCCGGCACGGGACGGGCCATGGCGCTCAGCTCGGCTTCCAGTTCGTCGAGTGCCTTGCGGGCGGCGGCGATGCGTTCGTGCAGTCGTGAGGCGTCATGTTCGGGAGGCGGGGGCGTCCGGTCGGCGACTGACTCGAGTTCACGAGCCTCCTGGAGTGAGTTGATGACGACGCCGATGAGGAGATTGACGAGGACGAAGGATCCGAGGAGGACGAAGGAGGCGAAGTAGACGATGGTCCAGCGCGATATCTCCAAGCCCGCGCGGACCGCGTCGCCCAGCCCGTCCAGGGTGATCAGGAGGAAAAGGGTGAGGACCGCGCGGCCGAGGGAGCCGTAGTGTTCGGGGTCGTCGTCGGCGAAGAAGACCCAGCCGACCATCGCGTACATGTACAGCAGCAGCCCACCGACCAGCAGAAAACTGAGGGTGCCGGGCAGACTCTTGCCGACGGCGACGATCACGATCCGTACCTGGGGCAGGAACCGTGCCGCGCGCAGCACCCTGGCGAGCCGGAACAGCCGCAGCACGGTGGCGTTCTCGCGTGCGAAAGGCAGGAACGCCACCGCGACGACGAGAAGGTCGAACACGTTCCACGGGTCACGGAAGAAGTCCCTGGGCCGGTCGGCGTGCGCGGCGGCCCGCAGGAGTATCTCCGCGGTGAAAGCAGCGAGGAAAAGGTGCTCCGCGGCCCGCAGGGTAGGTTGCCACTCGGCCACGATGCCCGGGTAGGTTTCGATGCCCAGCAGCGCGGCGTTGGCCGCGATGAGACCGAAGACGCCGGTCGCGAAACCGGAGGAGTCCGTGATGCGGCGACAGCGGTCGGCGAGGGCATGCCGTAACTGTGCGGTAGTCCGTTCGGACATGAGGTGATTCGTTCCCTCGCAGGCATGGTCCGTCATTTCAACTGCTAGGGATCTTAAGCGCTCTTGGGCCCGTGGCCGGCGTGGCCCGGGGGCCGGTGGCCGTACCGCGGCGTGGGAGGATCCATGGCGAGCATGACAAGCAGGGGGATGCGATGACAGGTTTCGAGATCGCGCTGGTGATTCTGGCGAGCGGCTACGTGGCCGGGGGAGCGTACGACCGGTTCAAGAAGGCGCGTACGGAGCGGCGGCAGGAGCAGGAGAGGGCGCTGAGCGGCCCGGAGCCGGTCTGCGGTTGTCGGCATCATCTCGCCTACCACGACACGCGGGACGGCCGGTGCTATGCCGTGGTCAAGGGCAAGCGTGTCACGGATGCCGACGGTGACGCCGTAGCGCCGCGACAGTGCTCCTGCCGTCAGTACGCTGGCCCCGAACCGCTCGCGACGCTGTACGCCCCAGAGCTCGCCGATACGGTCGGCGAGCGGCCGAGGGCGCTGGAGGCGGGGGATTAGCACTCCAGCAGGATCTGCTGTTTGGTCTGCGGGTTTCGCTCGGCGGCCGTAGGGGCCCGTCCGGCTCCGCCGGTGGTGGTCTACCGGAGGGAGAAGCCCGCAGAGAGGGGGCGGCATGTGCCCCTCCCCTTCACACGATCCCGGCGCCTGGCGCCGTCACCCTTGGCGCTCACGCTCTCCAGGCCGATCGGCTTCACCCGATTCGGGTGCGTGGGCCAGAAAGCCCCGACAGGATCCACCGCCAGGATCCGGCCGCTCTCGTCGTCCGCAGCATCCCTGGATCGCGGCGGTCGTCGTTCTGCTCGCCGCCCTCCTTGGGCTCGGAGGGCTAGGGCGTTTCTTTCGGATCATCTTGCCGACCAGATGAAGATGGCGGCGATGTGGAGTCCGGCGAGGTAGATGGTGGCGGTCTTGTCGTATC
>NZ_JBHVMF010000041.1:0-33715 GCF_042797055.1 Streptomyces sp. NPDC057854 | reverse complement strand
GTCCTGACCGTTGCCGGCCCCCCACCCCCCCCCCGCCCATGTTCTGCGCCCCCCCGCGGCCCCCCCCCCCCCGGGGGGGGCCGGGCCGCCGTCACGCCCGGTGGTCCGGGCGGGTGCCTTACGCCTCCGGCTCGGTGGCGGCGGCCTTCCGGGCGACCCGCTTGCGCGGGGCCTTCGGCGCCTCCTCGGCCGGGGCCTCGGCGGCCTTCTTCACCGTGCGCCGACGGGTCGTCGTCGCCTTCTGCGGCTCCGACGCGTCCGGCGCCACGGCGGCGGCCGTCTTCTTGGCGGCGGCGCGCTTGCGCGGGGCCTTCGGGGCCTCTTCGGCGGCCGGGGCCGTGGTGACCTCGGCGGTCGCGGTGGCCTCGGCCGTCTTCTTCGCGGTGGTCCGCTTGCGGGGGGCCTTGGGGGCCTCCTCGGCGGTGACCGTCTTCTTTGCGGCGGTCCGCTTGCGCGGGGCCTTCGGGGCCTCCTCGGCGGCCGGGGTCGCGGTGACCTCGGCGGTCTCGGCGGTCGCGGTGGCCTCGGCCGTCTTCTTCGCGGCGGTCCGCTTGCGAGGGGCCTTGGGGGCCTCCTCGGCGGTCGCCGTCTTCTTGGCGGCGGCGCGCTTGCGCGGGGCCTTCGAGGCCTCCTCGGCCGGGGCCTCGGCCGGAGCCGGGGCCTCGGTGACGGGCGCCGGGATGACCACGACGGCCTCGGTGGCCGTCACCGGGCTGGACGCCTTGCGGACCACGCGGCGGCGCGAGCGCGGGGCCGGCTCCTCGACGACCGGGGCCGCGGGGGCCTCGGCGACCACCGGAGCGGCCTCGATCACGGCACCCGGCGTGGTCGCCGGGCGGGTCGCCCGGCGCCGGGCGCGCGGCGGCGCGGCCACGGCCTGCGCCGGCACGGCGGCCGGAGCGGCCTCGGCCGGGGCGGCCTGGACGGGCTGGGCGGGAGCGGCCTGGACCGGAGCGGCCTGGACCGGAGCGGCCGGGGCCGTACGGGTCTCGGCCTTGCGGGCGGCCGGGCGCTGCTCCGCCGACTGGGCGGGCACCGGAGCCGACTGCTTGCGCGCGGCGGCCAGCGCGGCGGCGGCGGTCTCGACCGTCTGGAAGGTCACCGTCTCCTCGACGCGCGGGCGGACGCGGCGCTTGCGCGGCGCGAACGCCGGAGCGGGAGCGGCGGCCGGGGCGACGGGCGCCGGGGCGGCCGACTCCGTACGCCCACCGCGGCCACGGCGGCGGCGCGGGGCCGACGGCTCCTCGGCCGGGCTCTCGACGGGCGCGGCGGCGGCCGGGGCCTCGACGGGTGCGGGGGCCGGGGCGGCCTCGACCGCCGGCGTCCCGGCGGCCGCCTGCGCCGTCTCCGTACGACCGCCACGACGGCGGCGGCGCGGGGCGGCGGTCTCCTCGGCGGGGACCTCGGCAGGAACGGCCTCGGGGACGACGACCTCGGCAGGGACGGCCTCGGCGGGCGCGGCGGCCCGCGCGGGCTCCTCGGCGGGGGCCGGGGTCACCGGGGCGGCGCCGGCGACCGGGATGCCACCGCCGACCGGACCGGTGCCGCGGGTGCGGCGGCGGCGCGGACGACGCGGGCCCTCCACGGCCTCCGGGGCCTCGGCGGTCTCCGGCGCGGCGGTCGCCCGCGGCGCCGCGGCCTCGGCCTCGGCACCGCCGCGGGTGCGGCGGCGCTGGCGCGGGGTGCGGGCCGGGCGCTCCTCGGCGGCCGGCGCCTCGGCGCGGCCACCGCGGCCCCGGCGGCCGCCGGGCTCGCCCAGGTCCTCCAGCTCCTCCGCGGCGAGACCCGCGCGGGTCCGCTCGGAGCGCGGCAGGATGCCCTTGGTGCCCTCGGGGATGTCGAGATCGGTGTAGAGGTGCGGGGAGCTGGAGTACGTCTCCACCGGGTCGGCGAAGTCCAGCTCCAGCGCCTTGTTGATGAGCTGCCAGCGCGGGATGTCGTCCCAGTCGACGAGCGTGATCGCCGTACCGGTGTTGCCCGCGCGGCCGGTGCGGCCGGTGCGGTGCAGGTACGTCTTCTCGTCCTCGGGGGTCTGGTAGTTGATGACGTGGGTGACGCCGTCGACGTCGATGCCGCGCGCGGCGACGTCGGTGCAGACGAGGACGTCCACCTTGCCGTTGCGGAAGGCGCGCAGCGCCTGCTCGCGGGCGCCCTGGCCGAGGTCGCCGTGGACCGCGCCGGAGGCGAAGCCGCGCCGCTGGAGCTGCTCGGCGATGTCGGCGGCCGTGCGCTTCGTACGGCAGAAGATCATCGCGAGGCCGCGGCCGCGGGCCTGGAGGATGCGCGCGACCATCTCCGGCTTGTCCATGTTGTGCGCGCGGTAGACGTGCTGCGTGATGTTCGCGTGGGTCACGCCCTCGTCGTCCGGCGAGGTGGCGCGGATGTGGGTGGGCCGCGACATGTAGCGGCGGGCCAGGCCGATGACCGCGCCCGGCATGGTGGCCGAGAAGAGCATGGTCTGGCGGGTCGCCGGAAGCATGTTGATGATCTTCTCGACGTCGGGCAGGAAGCCCAGGTCGAGCATCTCGTCGGCCTCGTCGAGGACGAGGACCTTCACGTGCGACAGGTCGAGCTTGCGCTGGCCGGCCAGGTCGAGCAGGCGGCCGGGGGTGCCGACGACGACGTCGACGCCCTTCTGGAGCGCCTCGACCTGCGGCTCGTAGGCCCGGCCGCCGTAGATGGCGAGGACGCGCACGTTGCGCACCTTGCCGGCGGTGAGGAGGTCGTTGGTGACCTGCTGGCACAGCTCGCGGGTCGGCACGACGACGAGGGCCTGCGGGGCCTCGGTCAGCTGCTCGGGCTTGGCGCGGCCGGCCTCGACGTCGGCGGGGACGGTGACGCGCTCCAGGATCGGCAGGCCGAAACCGAGGGTCTTGCCGGTGCCGGTCTTGGCCTGGCCGATGACGTCGGTGCCGCTGAGGGCGACCGGAAGGGTCATCTCCTGGATGGGGAAGGGGGTGACGATGCCGACGGCTTCCAGTGCCTCGGCGGTCTCGGGAAGGATTCCGAGCTCTCGGAACGTAGTCAGGGTGCTGCCTCTTCTGTGAGACGCGGCGCGAGGCGAACGAAGGGGGTCTTCATCGTGCCGGGCTCTTCCCGCGGGATCCTGGGGAAGATCACCGCCGGGTGGCACGGGACCACTGCCGTCGCTCGAGCGTCGTACCGCTTGAGGGACCCTTCGGCAGGCGCCGGAAGGGCTGTCGGGCCGGAGCCGATCGGGCCACCGACCGGGCATCCTCATTCATGCGTCGGCCCACCGGGTACGTCCGAACGTGCGAAAGCATGTCCGCATACTCGGCAGGCGCATTACCACTGTACCCCGGATTCGCGCATGTGTGTCGGGTGAAATGGCGATGAGGGCACGGTCACACCGGCTGACCGGAACCTTCCGGGGTCCGGAGGGCGGGCTATTGTGCGCTTCATGGAGACGCCTGACAACGCCACGCCCGCCGGTGACACCGAGACCGCCGACACGCCCACCGGCATCGCCGCCGAGGACTGGGCGACGGCTTCCGCGGAGCCGCAGTACCGCGCCGCCGTGATCGACCTCCTCGGCGCCCTCGCCTACGGGGAGCTGGCGGCCTTCGAGCGGCTGGCCGAGGACGCCAAGCTCGCGCCGACCCTGGAGGACAAGGCGGAGCTGGCCAAGATGGCGTCGGCGGAGTTCCACCACTTCGAGCGGCTGCGGGACCGGCTGGCGGCCGTGGACGCGGAGCCGACCGCGGCGATGGAGCCGTTCGCGAAGGCCCTGGACGACTTCCACCGCCAGACCGCCCCGTCGGACTGGCTGGAGGGCCTGGTCAAGGCGTACGTCGGCGACTCGATCGCCAGCGACTTCTACCGCGAGGTGGCGGCCCGGCTCGACTCGGACACCCGCGCGCTGGTGCTGGCGGTGCTCGACGACACCGGGCACGGCAACTTCGCCGTGGAGAAGGTCCGCGCGGCGATCGACGCCGACCCGCGCGTGGGCGGCCGGCTCGCGCTGTGGGCCCGCCGGCTGATGGGCGAGGCGCTGTCGCAGGCCCAGCGGGTGGTGGCCGAGCGGGACGCGCTGTCCACGATGCTCGTCGGCGGGGTCGCGGACGGCTTCGACCTGGCGGAGGTCGGCCGGATGTTCTCCCGGATCACCGAGGCGCACACCAAGCGGATGGCGGCGCTGGGCCTCGCCGCCTGACCCCTCGTACGCGACGGCCGCGCGGCCCGGGACCTCGGTCCGGGCCGCGCGGCCGTTCCGCGTGTGGGGGCGCGCTCAGTACGTCAGTACGTCGCGGGCGATGATCGGCGGATCCGGCGGGCGGCCGGCCGGACGAGCAGCGACAGCAGCACCGCCGCCACCGCGACGGCGCCGGTGAGGGTGGCGAGGAAGTGCCCCGGGCCGAGGGCGCCGTGGGTGACGAGCGCGCCGAACACGGCGCCGAGCCCACCGGTCAGGAGCACGGTCCTCCGGGCGGGGAGACGGTCGGGCAGGCGGTGCGCGACCGCCCAGGCCAGGGCGAGTCCGAGCAGGGCGGAGCCGAGGGCTTCCAGGAACACGGTGGATCACCTCGCGAGGGGTGCGGGGCGGGTGGTGCGGTCAAGGCCCCTCTACCCCGGCCCGCCGGAACGCAACCCTCCCCGCCGGCGCCGAGCACCCCTGCGGGAGCGGCGAAATGGCCAGCGCCCCGCGTCCGCCCGCCGCCCCGGACCCCGGCCCGGCACCACCCGGACGGCCGCACGCCCGCGCGTGCGGGGCCCGGGCACGCGCGGGCCGTACGCGCGCGTGCCGGACCGGATGCGTGCGTGCAGGGCCGTACGCGCGCGTGCCGGTGTGGGCGCGTGCGGACGGGCGCGGACGCGCGGGAGGCCCGGAGGAGATTCCTCCGGGCCTCCCGCGCGAGATGCGGTTCAGAGCGTGCCGAAGCCCACCCGGCGCACCGCGGTCTCGCCCAGCTCCACGTACGCGATCTTGTCGGACGGGACCAGGACCCGGCGGCCCTTCTCGTCCTCGAGGCTGAGCAGCGCCGCCTTGCCCGCCAGCGCGTCGGCGACGGCGCGCTCCACGTCCTCGGCGGACTGCCCGCTCTCCAGAACGATCTCCCGGGGTGCGTGCTGCACGCCGATCTTGACCTCCACGGCTATGTCCCTCCGAACGGTCAGCGTTGCGCGATGAACCCGCGCCGTACGCTGCACACACTAGCCCGGTGAGGGGACGCGCACGGACCGCTCCGGCCACGCCAGGAGCGAACACCCGGCGGGAACAGAAGGGCGGCGGGGCCGGAGGCTCAGTGGCCCTCGGCGCTCAGCTGCCCGTCGACCGCGTGCAGCGGGAAGCCCGCGATGCCGCGCCAGGCGAGCGAGGTGAGCAGCGAGACGGCCTTGTCGCGGGGGATGGGGGACTCGCTGGAGAGCCAGTAGCGGGCGACGACCTGCGAGACGCCGCCGAGGCCCACCGCGAGCAGCATCGACTCGTCCGTGGACAGCCCGGTGTCCTCGGCGATGACCTCGGAGATCGCCTCGGCGCACTGCAGGCTCACCCGGTCCACCCGCTCGCGGACGGCCGGCTCGTTGGTGAGGTCGGACTCGAAGACGAGCCGGAAGGCGCCGCCCTCGTCCTCGACGTAGGCGAAGTAGGCGTCCATGGTGGCCGCGACCCGGAGCTTGTTGTCCGTGGTGGAGGCGAGGGCGGTGCGGACCGACTGGAGCAGGGACTCGCAGTGCTGGTCGAGCAGGGCCAGGTACAGCTCCAGCTTGCCGGGGAAGTGCTGGTAGAGCACCGGCTTGCTGACGCCGGCCCGCTCGGCGATGTCGTCCATGGCCGCGGAGTGGTAGCCCTGGGCGACGAAGACCTCCTGGGCCGCGCCGAGCAGCTGGTTCCGGCGGGCACGGCGCGGCAGCCGCGTACCGCGCGGGCGTGCTGCCTCTGTCTGCTCGATGGCGCTCACGCGGCCTCCCAAGAATTCGATCCATGTGCGCTGTCGCGCCGCGCCGCCATCGTACTTTTGGGTAACCCGGGTGTGCGCGGTGCGAACGCAGAATTTCACGGACCGGACGCCGTGGTCGACAGGCGATTCAAGATTAAACCGAACAAATCAGCGGGAAGTCACCGGTTACTCGCGAGTGTTATTTGCGCCCGGCGCGCACCGGGCCGCCGCGGACGTCCGGGAACCGCCGCTCCGGTGCCGCCCGGCCGCCGCCCGCCACCGGCGGACGGCGGGCCGCACGCGGTCCCCGCAGGTCAGCGCGGGGACACCGGTCAGCGGTAGTCGTCCTCGTCGAGCGCCACGACCCGCGCCTGTTCCGAGACGTCACCCTCGTCCGCCCCGTCGTGGTCGATATCGCTGAGCGGCTCGTCCTCCCTCGGACGCAGTTCCGTGTGCTGCTCGGCAGCGTCGGCCTCCGGGACTTCCTCGTCGAGCACGGCGTCCTCTTCCTCCGGGAACGTTTCCGGCTCGGACGGATCGACAGTCATGCGTTTCCCTCCCGTCCTCCCCGCGCGCGGGCGGGCCGCCCGCGCCGATGGCCTTTCCCCTACGAGCCTAGGAGCCGCCGCGCCCGCCCGCACCCGAACCGCCGCCGACGAGGCGCCACACGCCTTGTGACCGCACCCACACCCGAGCGCGCGTGATCGTCTCGTAATATTGCGGCCATGTCCTCGACCGAGCTGCCGGAAACCCGGACCGCCGACACCGCACCGCCGGCGCCGCGTCCGCGCGCGGTCCGGGTCGCCGACGGCGAGGAGCTCCGCTCCGTCGCGCTCCCCGGCCTCACCATCACCGTGCGCTCCCGGCCCGGCAGCAGCCCCGGCCTGCCGCCCGCGCTGTACGTGCACGGCCTCGGCGGCTCGTCGCAGAACTGGTCCGCCCTGATGCCGCTGCTCGCCGACCTCGTCGACGGCGAGGCCGTCGACCTGCCCGGTTTCGGCGACTCCCCGCCGCCCGACGACGGCAACTACTCGGTGACCGGGCACGCCCGGGCCGTCATCCGGCTGCTCGACGCCGGCGGCCGGGGGCCGGTCCACCTCTTCGGCAACTCCCTGGGCGGCGCCGTCGCCACCCGGGTCGCCGCCGTCCGGCCCGACCTGGTCCGCACCCTGACCCTGGTCTCGCCGGCCCTGCCCGAGCTGCGCGCCCAGCGCAGCGCCTGGCCGACGGCGCTGCTCGCCCTCCCCGGCGTCGCCGCCCTCTTCGCCCGGATCTCCCGCGACTGGACCGCCGAGCAGCGCGTCCGGGGCGTCCTCGCGCTCTGCTACGGGGACCCCGGCCAGGTCACCGACGAGGGACTCCGGCACGCCGTCGAGGAGATGGAGCGCCGGCTGGAACTCCCGTATTTCTGGGACGCCATGGCCAGGTCCTCGCGCGGCATCGTCGACGCCTATACGCTCGGCGGCCAGCACGGCCTGTGGCGGCAGGCGGAGCGGGTGCTCGCGCCTACCCTGCTGATCTACGGCGGCCGTGACCGGCTCGTCTCGTACCGGATGGCCCGCAGGGCCGCCGCGGCCTTCCGTGGCTCGCGGCTGCTGAGCCTGCCCGATGCCGGTCACGTGGCGATGATGGAGTACCCGGAGACGGTCGCCGCGGCCGCGCGGGAGCTGATCGCGGACCACGACGCACGGCACGACGGGAGCTGAACCCGGGGTGGGACGACATAGCCGCAAGGGCCCCGCGCCCTCGACGGGCGACACCGGACGCGCGCCCGCGGGCGAGACCGGGCGCACGCCGGTCGTGGACGCCGGCGCGGGCACGGGCCGGCGCCGCCGGACCCCCGACGGCCCGGAGCCGTACGGCACCACCCGCGGCCACGGCACCTTCCACGCCCCGGGCGACCCGCCCTCCCCGGCCCACGGCACTCCGGCCCACGAGCCCGGCGCGCGGGCGTACGGCGCTCCCGCGCGCGGCGGCGGCGCGTACGACACGCCCGCGCACGGCGTGCCGCACACGCCCGCCCACGGCACTCCGGTACGCGGCGGCCACCCCGGCCATCCCACGGACGAGGAGCCCCGCCGGGCCGCACCCGAGCGGTACGGGCCCGGCAGCGGCGCCGCGCCGCGGATCCCCGGCCCGCGCAGGGCCGCCGCCCCGCCCGCGGGCCCCGGCACGCCGGCCGCCGTCGACGCCGGCGAGGCCGACACGCCCGGGAAGGCCGGCAAGGGCCGCGCCCTCACCGGGATCGCCGCCGCGGCCGTCACCACCTGCCTCGCGATCGTCGTCGCCGGACAGGTCACCGACCGGAAGGACGGCGCCCCGGCCGTCCGCGCCGCCCAGCCGCCCGCCGAGCGCGCCTCCGAGGACTCCGCCTCCCGCTCCGACGAGCGGCCCGCCCCGTCGAGCCCCGCGCCCGCGCCCTCGCCGGTCCGGCAGCAGGCGCCCACGTACGAGCAGCTGATGACCCGCCAGTTCCCGATCGACCCGAAGCTCATGGGCTCCGGCGACTTCGAGGCGGTGCCCGGGCTCGACAAGGCGCCCGGCAAGGGGCAGAAGTACCGCTACCGCGTCGACGTCGAGAAGGGGCTCGGGCTCGACGCCGGACTCTTCGCCCGGGCCGTCCAGCAGACCCTCAACGACAAGCGCAGCTGGGCCGGCCAGGGCGCCATGACCTTCGAGCGGATCTCCAGCGGCGAGCCCGACTTCGTCATCACCCTCGCCAGCCCCGGCACCACCGGCAAGTGGTGCGCCAAGTCCGGCCTCGACACCACGATCGACAACGTCTCCTGCGACTCCGCGTCCACCGAGCGCGTGATGATCAACGCCTTCCGCTGGGCGCAGGGCTCCGAGACCTTCGGCCCGAAGGCGATGCTCGCCTACCGCCAGATGCTCATCAACCACGAGGTCGGGCACAGGCTCGGCCACAACCACGTGACCTGCCGGACCCCCGGCGCCCTGGCGCCCGTGATGCAGCAGCAGACCAAGTCCCTGAAGATCGACGGCATCGCCTGCCGCCCCAACCCCTGGGTGCACCCCGGGAGCTGAGCGCGCCGCCGACGGCCCCCGCCGTCCCGCGCCCGGAGGCCGCCACCCCCGGAGCTTGACGCTCCGTGACCCCGCCGACGCGTACCGCGACCGAACGCGACCGGCGGGGGAAAGTCACGCGCATTCACCCCTTCCGGTGGTGCGATGGACAACCGTCCGTCGCACCCCCGGCCCCAGCGCTTACGTTCTTCCCGCTGCGGGTTCCCGCCGGGGGCGGCAGCGCGCGCCACCGACGGGACCGGTGGGCGCCGTCAAGGAAGACCGGGGGTGTGGACTCGTGCGGATCGGACTGCTCACGGAGGGTGGCATCCCGTGCGCGAGCGGTGACACCGGCGCCTGGTGGCAGCGGCTCGTCCGCGGCCTCGCCCCCCACGAGTTCGACCTGTACGCCGTCGGCGGCCCGCTCCCCGCCCTCCCGCTGCCCCCGCACACCCGGCCCGTCCCCGCCGCCGGCGAGGGCGCGCTCCCCGCCGGCCCGCCCGAGCGCACGGGCCGCCGCGCCCACGGCCGCCGCGACCGGCGCCGCTTCGCCGACGCCTTCCACGCCCTCGCGGCCGGCCTCACCGCCGAACGGACCACCGCGGACGGCGGCGACCCCGCCGCCTCCTTCGCCGCCGGCCTCGGCGCCCTCGCCGACCTCGCCCGCGACAGCGGCGGACTGCCCGCCGCGCTCCGCTCCGACGAGGCCGTCCGCCTCCTGGAGGACGCCTGCCGCGCCCCCGGCGCCCGCCGCGCCGCCGCCGCGGCCGGCCTCCACGACCACCTCGCCTTCACCGACCACCTGGAGCGGGCCCTGCGCCCCCTCTCCCTCGACTGGTACGACGAGACCACGCTCGGCGCCGCCGACCTCTGCCACGCCACCGCCGGCGGGCCCGTCGCCCTCCCCGGCCTGCTGGCCAAACGCTTCTTCGGCACCCCGCTCCTCGTCACCGAGTACGGCGTCGGGCTGCGCTCCCACTACCTCGACGCGGGCGCCGGCGACCGCTCCACCGCCCTGCGCGCCCTGCTCGCCTCCCTCCACGGCCGCCTCGCCGGCGAGACGTACCGCCAGGCCGCCCTCCTCACCCCCGGCAACGCCCACGCCCGCCGCTGGCAGGAGAAACTGGGCGCCGACCGGGACCGCGTCCGCACCGTCCACCCCGGCATGCCCGCCGAGCGGTTCGCCGAGGTCGGCGAGGACGAGACGAGCGGCGAACCCGGCACCCTCGTGTGGATCGGCCGCGTCGAACCCGCCAAGGACCTCGTCGCCCTCCTCCACGCCTTCGCCGAACTCCGCGCCCACCGGCCCGACACCCGGCTGCGGATCGTCTCCGTGCCCGCCGACGCCGCCGAGGCCGAACCCGGCACCGACCCCTGCGCCTACCTCGCCCAGTGCGCCGCGCTCGCCGCCCAGCTCTTCCCGGACGAGGCCGCCGGCGCGCACGCCGTCGGCGAGAACCCCGTCTCCTTCGAAGAGCTCGGCGGGCCCGAGGCCCCCACGCTGGAGGACGTCTACGCCTCCGCCGCCGTCGTCGTGCTCTCCAGCACCGTCGAGGGCTTCCCCGCCAGCCTCGTCGAGGCCATGTTCTGCGCCCGCGCCACCGTCTCCACCGACGTCGGCGCCGTCGTCGAGATCATCGGCGGCACCGGGCTCGTCGTGCCCCCGCGCAACCCGCGCGCGCTCGCCGACGCCTGCCTCGCGCTGCTGCGCGACCCCGAGCGCCGCCACCGGCTCGGGGCCGCCGCCCGCGCCCGCGCGCTCGAACTCTTCACCGTCGAGCAGAACCTCGCCGCGTTCCGCGGCATCTACCTGGAACTCCTCTCCCACGCGCCGGCCCGCCACCGCGCCGGGTCCGACGTGCCCTTCGCCCACCCCGCCGAGGCGCGACTCGCCGGCGGCTGGGCCCCGCACGCCGTCGCCGCGGGCTCAGGAGCCCCCGATGCCTGAAGGAGGCACCCCCATGCGCGGCTCCGCCGCCCCGACGAGCCCCGGAGCCTGGGACGCCCGCTCCGAGGCACTTCTCGGCGCCCCCGCGGTGGATGCCGACACCGCGCCCCCCGCCATAGCCCCGGGGCCCGCCGGCGCGCTCCCCACCCTGGACCTGCACGCGGACCCCCGGCCCGCCTCCCCGGACCCCATCCCCGGCGCCTCCGCCCTGGACGACCTCCTCTCCGCCTTCGGCCCGCCCCGCCACCCCGCCCCCGACCCGGAACCCGAACCCGCCCCTGGGGAAGAGCCGGAGGAGACGGGGGAGCCGGAGAAGACGGGGGAGTCGGAGGAGCCGGACGCGCCGGAGGCGCCCGAAGCACCGGAAGCTCCAGAGGCACCCGAAGTCCCGGAGGCACCCCCCGCCGCCGACCCGCCGCAGCCGCCGGCCACCGAGGCCACCGCCCCCGGGCCCGGCGCCGCCTGGGGCGCGCCGCCCGCGCCCACAGGTCCCGCGCCCGTCGCCGGGACGCCCCGGCGCTCCGGCGGCGACCCCGTCAAGGTGCTGCTGCGCCGGCACCGGGAGCTGTGCGCCCGCGCCGTCGACCCGCTGGAGATCGCCGCCGGACTCGAAGCGCAGGGCTTCACCGACCGGACCGCCGCCCGCTACCGCCACCGCGACGTCTTCTCGCTCGCCGAGGAGCTGTACGCGCGCGTACCGCGCGGCCACGTGGAACCCGCGCCGGCCGCGCCCGCCGCCGAACCCCGTACCCCCTGGGTCCTCGCCGCGCTCGCCCCCGGCGCCGCCGCCGCGCTGCTGGTGCCCGCGCTGCTCCACCTCGACGGCGCCGCCCGGATCACCGCCGGGACCGCCGGGACGCTCGCGCTCGCCGCCGCGCTCGTCCTCGCCGTCCGGCGCGGACCGCTCCGCGCCCCCGCCCCCGCGCCCGCCGCCCGGCTGTGGACCCTGTGGCTCCTCGCGTACGCCGTCGCCGGCGACGGGCTGCTGGAGCAGGTGCTCCGCGGCGGACCCGACGGGGCCTGGGACCTGCGGCCCGCGCCGCTCCTCGGCCTCGCGCTCGCCGTCGCGCCCGCCGCCTGGTGCGCCCACCTCTTCGCCGGCCGGGCCCGCCGCCGCATCGCCACCAGCCGGGGGCTCGCCGACTTCGCGGCGGGCACGCGCGCGTGGCTGTTCGCCGCCGTCCTCCTCCACCTCGCCGCCCTCACCGTCCTGCTGGCGCTCACCGGCCTCACCGCCGGCGTCCTCGCGCTCGGCGCCCTGCTCCTCCTCGCCCGGCTGCTCACCGTCCACGGACACCCCGAGACGGCCGCCGCCGCCCTCGCCGCCGCCTGCGCCGCCGAAGCCCTCGGCCTCGCGAGCGTGCTGGCCGCCCGGCTCCCCCTCCCCGGCTTCGACGCGCTCGCCGTCCCCGTACGGACCCTCGCCGCCGCCTGGGGACCCGGAGCCCTCCCCGCCCTCGTCTGCGGCGCCGCCGCGCTCGGCCTGCTGGCCCACGCGACCGGCGCCCTCACCCGGGCCTCCGCCCACACCGCCCCCTGACCCCGGGCACCCGCGGAGCCGACGCCGCGGGCGCGCCACCCCCCCTCTCTCTCTCATCACCCGCAAGGAGAAACCAGACCATGACCCCTCCCACCCCAGCACCGGCCGGTCGGCACGAAGGGGCCGCACGATGAGGGTGCTACTGCTCGGAGCCAACGGCTTCATCGGCCGCTTCGTCGCCGACCGGCTGCTCGCCGACCCGGCGGTCCACCTCACGGCCCTCGGCCGCGGCGACGACGCCGACGTCCGCTTCGACCTCGCCACCGGCAGCCCCGGCGCCCTCACCCGCTTCCTCGACGCCGTCCACCCCGGCGTGGTCGTCAACTGCGCGGGCGCCACCCGGGGCGGCGCCCGCGACCTGACCCGGCACAACACCGTCGCCGTCGCCACCGTCTGCGAGGCCCTGCGCCGCAGCGGCTGCGGCGCCCGCCTCGTGCAGGTCGGCTGCGCCTCCGAGTACGGGCCCAGCCAGCCCGGCTCCTCCACCGCCGAGGACGCCGTGCCGCGCCCCGGCGGCCCGTACGGCGTCTCCAAGCTCGCCGCCACCGAACTCGTCCTCGGCTCGGGGCTCGACGCGGTCGTGCTCCGGGTCTTCTCCCCGGTCGGCCCCGGCACCCCCGCCGGCTCGCCGCTCGGGCGGCTCGCCGAGGCGATGCGCCGCGCCCTGCAGGCCGGGGACGGCGAGCTCAAGCTCAGCGGCCTCGGCGTGCAGCGCGACTTCGTGGACGTCCGGGACGTGGCCCGGGCCGTGCACGCCGCCTCCCTCTCCGCCGCCCAGGGCGTCGTCAACATCGGCACCGGCCGGGCCGTCCGGCTCCGGGACGCCGCCGCCGTCCTCGCCCGCGTCGCCGGCTACACCGGCAACCTGCACGAGGTCGACGGCCCGCACGGGGTGCCGCAGCGGCCCGTCATCGGCGCCCCCCGCACCGAGGCGACCATCGCCGAACAGCTGGCCGCCGCCCCGTTCCCGTACCCCGACGGCTGCGGGCCCTGGCAGCAGGCCGACGTCCGCACCGCCCGCGACCGGCTCGGCTGGCGCCCCCGGATCAACCTGGAGGAGTCGCTCGCCGACATCTGGATGGAGGCGGCGTGTCGCATCTGACCGCCACGGGGACCGTCCGGGCGCTCGGCGTGGGCGCCCCCGGCTACGCCCACCCGCTGCTCGCCCCCGTCGAATGGGCCGAACTCACCCGCCCCGGCACCCCGGTCCACTGGGCGGTGCTCAACGTCGCCGACGGCCCCGGCAGCCGCCCCGACCCGCACTGCCTGGAGACCGCCGGCCGGGTGCGGAACGCGGGCGTCCGGGTGCTCGGGCACCTGGACCTGGCGCACGGCTCCCGGCCCTTCGGCGAACTGGTCTCGCAGGCGCAGCGGTACCTCGACTGGTACCGGGTCGGCGGCTTCTATCTGGACCGTTGTCCCACGGACCGGACGGACCTGCCCGGAGTGAGGCGGGTCTCCACCACCCTGTCCGCGCTCCTCGGGGGCGCCGCCCACGTCGTCCTCGGCCACGGCGCCCACCCGTACCCCGGTTACGCGGAGGCGGCGGACCAGCTGGTGACGTTCTCCGGCGCCTGGGCGGACTACCGCTGGTCACAGGTGGCGGAGTGGACGGCCGACTACCCGGAGGGGAAGTTCGCGCACTTCGTCCACGGGGTGCCGCGCACCCATCTCGACGAGGCGCTGCGGATCGCCCGCTGGCAGGGCGCCGGCACGATCTTCTTCACCGACCGCAGCGGGCGGCCCGGCGGAGCGGTGGGACAAAGCACGCCATTCCACTCGCTGCCCGGCTACTGGGACGAAATCGTCTCGCGGATCGGACCGGGTGTCTCGGAATGAGAAGGGGCGTGGCAGTGTTACGGGGAGAACAACCGTACTGACATACCGACAACCGGAGTCCCCGTGTCGCTGCCACCCCTGGTCGAGCCGGCCGCCGAGCTCACCGTAGACGAGGTCCGCAGGTACTCCCGCCACCTGATCATCCCCGACGTGGGCATGGACGGGCAGAAGCGGCTGAAGAACGCGAAGGTGCTGGCCGTCGGCGCCGGCGGCCTCGGGTCGCCGGCGCTCATGTACCTGGCCGCGGCCGGTGTCGGCACCCTCGGCATCGTGGAGTTCGACGAGGTCGACGAGTCGAACCTCCAGCGCCAGATCATCCACAGCCAGTCCGACATCGGCCGCTCCAAGGCCGAGTCGGCGCGCGACAGCGTGCTCGGCATCAACCCGTACGTGAACGTGGTCCTGCACGAGGAGCGGCTCGAGGCCGACAACGTGATGGACATCTTCAGCCAGTACGACCTGATCGTCGACGGCACCGACAACTTCGCCACCCGCTACCTGGTGAACGACGCCTGCGTGCTGCTGAACAAGCCGTACGTCTGGGGCTCGATCTACCGGTTCGACGGCCAGGCGTCCGTCTTCTGGTCCGAGCACGGTCCCTGCTACCGCTGCCTCTACCCGGAGCCCCCGCCGCCGGGCATGGTCCCGTCCTGCGCCGAGGGCGGCGTCCTCGGCGTGCTCTGCGCGTCCATCGGCTCCATCCAGGTCACCGAGGCCATCAAGCTCCTCGCCGGCGTCGGCGAGCCGCTGGTCGGCCGCCTGATGATCTACGACGCCCTGGAGATGCAGTACCGCCAGGTGAAGGTCCGCAAGGACCCGAACTGCGCGGTCTGCGGCGAGAACCCGACCGTCACCGAGCTCATCGACTACGAGGCGTTCTGCGGCGTCGTGTCGGAGGAGGCCCAGGAGGCGGCGCTCGGCTCCACGATCACTCCGAAGCAGCTCAAGGAGTGGATCGACGAGGGCGAGAACATCGACATCATCGACGTCCGCGAGCCGAACGAGTACGAGATCGTCTCGATCCCCGGCGCCCGCCTGGTCCCGAAGAACGAGTTCCTGATGGGCAGTGCCCTCCAGGACCTCCCGCAGGACAAGAAGATCGTCCTGCACTGCAAGACGGGTGTCCGCAGTGCGGAAGTCCTCGCCGTGCTCAAGTCCGCGGGCTTCGCGGACGCCGTGCACGTCGGCGGCGGCGTCATCGGCTGGGTCCACCAGATCGAGCCCGAGAAGCCGGTCTACTAGCCGGCCGTGACGGAGGCCCCGGACCGCACGCCGGTCCGGGGCCTCCGCGCGTCCGCGCTACCCGCAGGTCGTGCCGTACGCGGGGACCTTCCCGTCCAGCAGGTACGCGTCGACCGTCTCCGTCACGCACTCCGAGGTGCCGTACGCGCCGTGCCCCTCGCCCTTGTTGGTGACCAGGATCCCGACGCCCTCGCCGAGCTCCTCCGCCATCCGCTCGGCGCCCTCGTACGGGGTCGCCGGGTCGCCGGTCGTGCCCACGACCAGGACCGGGGCCGCGCCCGGGGCGGACGCCGCCGGGGTCTTCGCCTCGCCCTCCACCGGCCAGCCGGCGCACCAGCCGGCCGTGTCCCAGGCGAGGAAGGCGCCGAAGACGGGGGAGAGCCGGCGGAACTCCGGCAGCAGCTCCTTCGCCCGCGCGGGGGTCGGGCGCTCGCTGGAGTCGGCGCAGGAGATCGCCCGCTGGGAGTGCGACTGGGTGGAGTAACGCCCCTGGGGATCCCGGTCGTTGTAGGCGTCCGCCAGCCGCAGCAGCGGGGCGCCGTCGCCGGACTCGGCCGCCCGCAGCGCCTGGGTGAGCAGCGGCCAGCTCTCCTCGGAGTAGAGGGTCACCGCGATGCCGGTGATCGCCAGGCCCTCGGTGAGCCGCCGCTCGCCGACCTCCAGGGGCCGCCGGTCGAGCGCTGCCAGCAGCGTGGTGATCCGCGCGCCGGCGGCCTTCGGCGTCTGCCCGGTGCTCTTCGCGTAGTTGTCCAGGGCCCGCTGGAAGCCGACGGTCTGGTGCCGGGCGTGGCCCGCGCTGTCGGCGGTCGGGTCGACGACCGCGTCCAGGACCAGCCGGCCGACGTTCTTCGGGAAGAGGTGGGCGTAGGTGCCGCCGAGCTGGGTGCCGTACGAGATGCCGAAGTAGTGCAGCTTCGCGTCGCCGAGGACGTGCCGGATCAGGTCCAGGTCGCGGGCGGTGGCCGTGGTGGTGGTGTACGGGATCACCTTGCCGGAGCGGCGGGCGCAGCCGGCGGCGAAGTCCGCCGCGTCCTTCAGATAGGCGGCCTCCTCGGCGGGCGTGTCCGGGGTGGCGTCGACGCGGGTCTCGGCCGCCGCCTGCTCGGCGTCGGTGCGGCAGACGACGCCGGAGCTGCGGCTCACCCCGCGCGGGTCGAAGCTCACGAGGTCGTACCGCTCGCCCAGCTCCTCGTAGTCCCCGGCGAGCTCCGGCAGCATGTCCACCCCGGAGCCGCCCGGCCCGCCGAAGTTGAAGAGCAGCGAACCGATCCGTCGCTTCGGGTCGGTCGCCTCCTTGCGTATCAGGGCGACGGGGAGCGTGGCGCCCGACGGCTTCGCGTGGTCGAGCGGCACGTTCACGGTCGCGCAGCGCCAGTCGCCGCCCCAGTCGTCACAGCGCTGCCAGTCCGGGCGCTGGCCGGTGAGGGAGGCGGGGAGGCCGGGGGCGGGGGAGGACTTGGCGTCCGGGGAGGGGGCGGCGGAGGAGGTGCCGCCGGACGTGCTGCCGGAGGTGGGGGTGGCCGGGGACGGGGCCGCGGTCGGGGAGCCCGTGCTCGTACAGCCGGTGACCAGTACTCCGCCGAGGGCGAGAACCGTCAGGCGCCGGCGTATGGACATGGGAGACCCCCCAAGATCGAGACTGGCCCGTCATCCTAGGCGAGGGCCGGGGGGCGGCTCCGGTGCGGTTACTTGCACACGGTGCCGGACGCGGGGACCTTGCCGTTCAGCAGGTAGCCGTCGACGGCCTTCTTCACGCAGGCGCTGCCGCCGTTGTAGGCGCCGTGGCCCTCGCCCTCGTACGTCAGCTCCACGCCGACGCCCTTGCCGAGGGCCTTCACCATCGCGCGGGCGCCCTCGTACGGGGTCGCCGGGTCGCCGGTGTTGCCGACCACCAGGATCGGCGCCGCGCCGGGCGCCGACACGTCCGGGTGATCCCAGGAGCCCGGCACCGGCCACTGCGAGCAGGACGACAGGGCCCAGCCCATGAAGTCGCCGAAGACCGGCGACGCCTCGCGGAACTGCGGCAGCCGCTCCTTGGCCTGGCCGAGGGTGTAGCGCTCCTTGAAGTCGACGCAGTTGATGGCGGCGTTGGCGGCCTGGATGTTGCTGTACCCGCCGTTCTCGCCGCGCCCGTTCATGGAGTCCGACAGGGCGAGCAGCAGGGCGCCGTCGCCGCCGTCTGCCGCCTCCAGGCCCTGCTCCAGATAGGGCCAGAACTCCTTGGAGTACAGCGCCTGGGCGATGCCGTTGGTCGCCTGCGTCTGGGTGAGCTCGCGGCTGCCGATGCCGGGGATGGGCTTCTTGTCGAGCGCGGCGAGCAGGTCGGTGACGCCCTTCTCGACCTCGGCGACCGTCGTGCCGGGCAGCGCGCACTCGTCGCCCCGGTCCACGCAGTCCTGCGCGAAGTTGTCCAGCGCCAGCTGGAAGCCCTTCGCCTGGCCGAGCGCCCCCTCCTCGACGCCCGCGTCCGGGTCCACGACCGCGTCGAACACCGCCCGGCCCACCCGCTCGGGGAAGAGGTGGGCGTAGACGCCGCCGAGCTCGGTGCCGTACGAGATGCCGAAGTAGTGCAGCTTGTCGTCGCCGAGGACCTGCCGCAGCAGATCCAGGTCACGGGCGGCGCTCTCCGTGCCGACGTGCGGGAGGACCTTCCCGGCGTCCTTCTCGCAGCCCGCCGCGTACTTCTTCTGGGCGTCGGACAGCGTCCGCTCCTCCGCCAGGTCGTCGGGCGTGAAGTCCAGCGCGTAGTAGGCGTCCAGCTCCTCGTCCGTGGCGCACTCCACCGGCTCGCTGCGGCCGACGCCGCGCGGGTCGAAGGAGACCAGGTCGTAGCGGGAGCGCAGCGACTCGTAGTCGCCGGCGAAGCCGGGCAGGGCGGTGACGCCGGAGCCGCCCGGCCCGCCGAAGTTGAAGACCAGCGAGCCGATGCGGCGGGCGTTGTCCCGGGCCCGCGCCCGGATCAGGGCCAGCTCGATCGTCTCGCCCTCCGGCCGCGACCAGTCGAGCGGGGTCCGCAGGAACGCGCACTCCCACGCGGTGCCGCCCGGCAGCGGCGTCGGCGCCGCGCCGCCGCCCTCCGCCGGGGACGGCGGCGGGCAGGTGTCCCACTCCAGCTGCTGCTCCGTCAGCGCCGACAGGCCGCCGGTGCCGGTGGCGCGGGAGCCCGCCGGGGACCCGTCGCCCGAGTCGTCCGAGCAGCCGGCGAGGCACAGCACGGCGGTGGCGGTGAGGAGGGCGGCGGCGCGCTGGGCGGCGGAGATCGGCATGCCCCCATGCTCCGGCGCGCGGGCCGGGCGCGCCCGTGACGCACCCCCAAGCGGGTGTCGGCGGCCCCCCGGCGCCCTCCCGCCGGCGTGCCTGGCGGGGGTGCGCGGCCGGCGCCGGACTACAGGGCCTGCCGCTTCGTCAGCCAGTTGAAGCAGATCCAGCCCGGCAGGACCGGCAGCCACAGGGTCAGCAGGCGGTAGAGGAGGACCGCCGGGGTGGCGACGTCGATGGGCACGTTGCCCACGGTGACGAGACCGCCGATCAGCGCGCCCTCGACCGCGCCGACGCCGCCGGGGGTCGGGGCCGCCGAGCCCAGCGCGTTGCCCGCGAGGAAGACGACGGCCACGCTCGCGAAGCTGTACGACACGTTCCCGTGTCCGAAGGCGCGGATCGAGGCGTCCAGGCAGAACACGAACGCGCCGGTCAGCAGCAGCATCCCGCCGATGCCCGTGACCAGCTTCATCGGACGCTGCAGCACGTCCAGCATGCGCGGCACCACTCCGGCGAACAGCGAGCGCAGCCGGGTCGAGACGAACTTCCGCATGAACGGGATCGCCGTCATCACCAGCACCAGCACGGCGACCGTCAGCAGACCCGCGATGACCGTCCGGGACGGCGTGAACGACTGCGACTTCTCGGTGCCCGTCAGATAGCCGAAGAGGAGCAGCAGCAGGATGTGCGCCCCCAGCCCGAAGAGCTGCGAGGCGCCGACGCTCGCCACCGCGAGCCCCGGCCGCACCCCCGAGCGCTGGAGGAAGCGGGTGTTGAGGGCGACGCCGCCGACCGCCGCCGGGGCGACGATCTTCACGAACGAGCCGGCGACCTGCGCCACCACCGTCCGCCAGAACCCGACCCGCTCCGGCACGAAACCGAGCAGGCTCATCGCCGCCGCCACATAACTGACCGCGGAGAACAGCACCGCCGCCGCCACCCACCGCCAGTCCGCCTGGCTGACCGTGGACAGCGGCGTCCGGGCGATCTGCGACAGCAGGAAGTACGCGGCCACCGCGCCCGCGATCATCGAGATCAGCGTCCGCGGCTTGATCCGCTCCAGCCGGACCGGCTCCACCGGCGCCTGCGGCCGGATCAGCAGCACCTGCCGGCGGATCTGCGCCAGCAGGTCCTCCTCGCGGGCCTCGTCCAGGGCCTCGTCGAGCGCCCGCTTCTCCGCCTTCTTGTCGGCCTTCTTCTCGGCCTTCTCCGCCTTGGGGTCGGTGCCGGGCGCCGGCAGGCCCGCGTGGGCCGCCGCCTTGGCGCGCTCCCGCTCCCGCTTCGCCGCCTCGGAGGCCGCCAGGACCGCCTCCCGCTCCCGCTGCGACCGCTCCCGGGCCAGCCGCCGCAGGGTCGCGCGGGTCGACCGGCTCAGCGCGATCGGCTGGAGCAGCGGCAGACAGTCCGCCACCGCGTCCGGGCCCAGCACGTCCACGGCCGCCGCCACCGCCCGCTCCGCCCCGACCCGCAGCCCCAGGGTCGTCAGGAACTGGGCGATGTCCATCCGCAGCACCAGATCGCCCGCCGCGATCTCGCCGCCGCGCAGATCCGTCAGGAACACCCTGCCGGAACGATCCACCAGGATCGCGTCGCCCGACAGCCTGCGGTGCGCGATCCGGCGCGACTGGAGCGCCCGCACCTGCTGCCACGCGCTGCGCACCAGCGGGTCGGTGATCTCGTCGTCGTCCAGCGAGTCCAGGCTGCGCCCGCCGATGTGCTCGTACACGAGCATCACCGCGTCCGGCCCCAGCTCCGAGGTGGCGATCAGCTTCGGCGCGTTCGCGCCCGCCGCGATCGCCGCGTACGCGAGCAGCGCCTCCTGCTCCAGCGCCTGCCGGAGCGGCACGATCGACCGGCGGGTGGTCACCGTCCGCAGCGTGATCCGCCGCCACAGCCGGTAGAAGAAGCCGTGCGCCTGCTGCTCCCGGTCGACGACCGTGACGTCCAGCGGCGGCCCTTCCTCCAGCGTCACGAGGTACCGGCGGCCCCGGTCCCCGCTCTCCGCCGTCTCCGGCACCTCCTCCGCGCGCAGCGCCGTCACCGGCCGGAAGCCGACCCGGCGCAGGCCGGCGAGGAGGGTCTGGCCGGTCGGCCGCACGTTCGGCGAGCCGACCGCGTACAGCGTGCCGTACGCGACGGTCCAGCCGATCAGCACGGTGAGGATGATCGAGAAGGCGGTGGTGTAGCCGGCCACCAGCATGGTGAAGGCGTCGAGCAGCAGCACCGCCCACAGCGAGAACCGCCAGCGCGGCCGGCGGGCCATGCCGACGGACGTCATGTACGCGATCACCGGCGCGAGGTAGTTGTGCACCGGGTCGGTCAGCCCGCCGGCGCCCGCCGGCTGGGTCAGCGCGTCCTGGATGGTGTCCGGCGCCGCCTTCGCCACCCACAGGTCGATCGCCAGCGTGACGCCGTGCGCGAGGACGGCGGCGAGCACGCCGTCGGCGATCCGCAGCCCGTCCCGTTTCACCAGCCGCTCGATGGCGAAGGCCACCGGCAGGACCAGGATCGCGATCGACGACACCAGACCGGCGATCTTGACGAAGACGTCCGGGGCGCCGACGGCCCCCTTGTTGATGTCCTGCTCCAGGCCGGAGGTGGTGCCGTGGGCGAACGCGGCGATGGCGAGGACGACGGCGATGGCCAGCACCCCGGCCAGCAGGCGCATCAGGTCGGAGGGGCGGTGGACACGGGCGGCGAGCAGCGGCTCGTCGCCGGAGACCCGCTCGGGCACGTCGGGCCGGGCCTCCCCTGGAGGCTGAGTGTCCTGACCCATCACCATGTCCGTCTCTGCGTGTACATCCGTCGGTTCTGCCTGCGTCTGCCGCTGTTGATCTCGTATCACCAGTCACCGCCCGGACGATGGTGGCACGAAGAGCCGCCGGGCGGAGGCATCAGGGCCATGTCGGTGGGGTGAGGCAGGATGGGACGGATGAGGCTGGAGGGACCCGTGGCAGAGACCGGGGCGAGCGGAGCGGAAGGCTCCGGAGGGGCGGGGGAGCTGCCCCCGTACGCGGAGGCCGTGCTCGACGTCGCCGACCGCATCCCGCCGGGCCGGGTGATGACCTACGGTGACGTCGCGGAATGGCTCGGTGAGGGCGGACCCCGCCAGGTCGGCCGGGTCATGTCCCTCTACGGCGGCTCCGCCCCGTGGTGGCGGGTCGTCCGCGCCGACGGCACCCTGCTCCCGGGCCACGAGCTGCGGGCCCTCGCCCACTACCGCGACGAGGGCACCCCGCTGCGCGAGCGCGGCGCCGCCGCCGGCGACCACGTCCCCAGGATCGACATGCGCCGGGCCCGGTGGGACGGCACCCCGGCGGCATGACGGCGCCGGCCCGGCGGCACCGCGGCGCGACGCCCCGCCGGGACGCCCGTGCCACGCGCGCGTGCGGGATCTCACACCCGGGCCCGCCGCCCAGGTGACCGCCGGGACCGGACCCGGCCGGTCCCCGGGACCGGGGTCCACCGCCGCCCGGTTTCGCGTAACGTCGTCGGGCATGCCGCCCGCGGCGACCCAGCCGCCCGGACCGACGGATTCGCCGGATCGGGCAGTGGTACGCACGGGTGTACGGGACCCGGCACGCGCGCGTGCGCGTCCCCGGCCCCGTACCCCTCCCCGTACCGGCGTCGTCACCGGCACCGCCCGCACGACATCACCACCGACCAGGACCGGCCAACCACGTGAGCTCCTCCTCCACCACCCGGCCGACGCCGCCGCACCGGGGACAGCCGTACCCGGGTGCGGGACGGCCGAGAACCCCCGGCGCGTACCGGCTGGTGCGCACGGTCCCGGCCCCGGTGGATCCCCCTCAGCTGGACGCAGCCCAGCGGGCGGTGGTTGAGCACGACCGGGGACCGCTGCTCGTCCTCGCCGGACCCGGCACCGGAAAGACGACCACCCTGGTCGAGGCCGTCGCCGCCCGGATGGAACGCGGCGCCGACCCCGAGCGGATCCTCGTCCTCACCTTCAGCCGCAAGGCCGCCGTCGAACTCCGCGACCGGATGGCCGCCCGGCTCGGCGGCCGGCGCCCGCCCCAGGCCACCACCTTCCACTCGTACTGCTACGCCCTGATCCGCGCCCACCAGGACGCCGAGCTGTTCGCCGAACCGCTCCGGCTGCTCTCCGGCCCCGAGCAGGACCTCGCCGTCCGCGAACTCCTCGCCGGCCAGATCGATCTCGAACGGACCGGGCTCGGCGGCGTCCGCTGGCCCGCCGAGCTCCGCGCCTGCCTCACCACCCGCGGCTTCGCCGACGAGGTCCGCGCCGTCCTCGCCCGCTCCCGCGAGCTCGGGCTCGGCCCCGACGCGCTCCGCCGGTTCGCCGAACGCGTCGGCCGCCCCGACTGGAAGGCCGCCGCCGGCTTCCTCGCCGAGTACCTCGACGTCCTCGACCTCCAGGGCGTCCTCGACTACACCGAGCTGGTGCACCGCGCCGTCCTGCTCGCCGAGCACGTCACCCTCCCCGCGTACGACGCCGTCTACGTCGACGAGTACCAGGACACCGACCCCGCCCAGGTCCGGCTGCTCACCGCGCTCACCGGCGGCGGCCGGAACACGGTCGTCGCCTTCGGTGACCCCGACCAGTCCATCTACGCCTTCCGCGGCGCCGACGTGAACGGCATCCTCGACTTCCCGGCGGCCTTCGGCGGCGCCCCCGTCCGGGTCCTCGGCACCTCCCGCCGGGCCGGCGCCGGGCTCCTCGCCGTCACCCGCGAACTGACCCGCCGGATGCCGCTCACCCGCCTGCCGGCCGCCGCCGTCCGCGCCCACCGCGACCTGGCGCCGGTCCGCGACGGAGGCCGGGCCGAGGCGTACACGTACCCCACCGCCTCCGCCGAGGCCGAGAACATCGCCGACCTGCTCCGCCGCGCCCACCTGGAGGACGGCGTGCCCTGGCACGCCATGGCCGTCCTCACCCGCGCCGCCGCCGGCCTCCCCGCCCTCCGCCGCGCCCTCACCTCGGCCGGCGTCCCCGTCGAGACCGACGCCGCCGACACCCCCCTCCGCCACGAACCGGCGGTCGCGCCCCTGCTGCTGGCCCTGCGGGCGGTCGCGGCCCCGGCGGCGGGCGAACGGACCGCTCCCGCCGGCGGGAGCGAGCCCGCGGAGCCCTCTGGGTCGACGGAGCCCTCGGAGCCCTCGGAGCCCGCGCAGGGCGATCCCGCCGGCTGGCTGGACGTGCAGACCGCCCTCGAACTGCTCGCCTCGCCGCTCGCCGGCATCGACCCCGCCGACCTGCGGCGGCTCGGCCGCGCCCTGCGGGACGAGGCGCGGGCCGCGGGCGACACGGTGCCGCCGCCGTCCGACGTCCTGCTCGCCCGCGCCCTCGCCGAGCCCGAGCGGCTCGCCGCCCACGACCCCGCCTACGCCCGCGGCGCGCTCCGCCTCGGCCGGCTCCTCCAGGAGACCCGTACGCTGCTCGCCGCCGGCGGCACCGCCGAGGAGGCCCTGTGGGTGCTCTGGAACGGCACGCCCTGGCCCGGCCGCCTGGAGCGCGCCGCCCTCCGCGGCGGCCCCGCCGGCCGCAACGCCGACCGGGACCTCGACGCCGTCTGCGCCCTCTTCGAGACCGCCGCCCGCGCCGAGGAACGGCTCGGCGGGCGCGGCGTGCTCAACTTCCTCGAGGAGGTCGACGCCCAGGACATCGCCGCCGACACCCTCACCCGCCGGCACACCCGCCCCGACGCCGTCCGGCTGATGACCGCCCACCGCTCCAAGGGCCTGGAGTGGAGCCTCGTCGTCGTCGCCGGCGTCCAGGAGGGCCTCTGGCCCGACCTGCGCCGCCGCGGCTCCCTCCTCGAAGCCGACCGCATCGGCCGCGACGGCCTCGCCGAACCGCTCACCCCCGGCGCCCTCCTCGCCGAGGAGCGCCGCCTCTTCTACGTGGCCGCCACCCGCGCCCGCGACCGGCTCGTCGTCACCGCCGTGAAGGCGCCCGCCGACGACGGCGACCAGCCGTCCCGCTTCCTCACCGAGCTCGGCGTCGAACCGAAGGAGGTGCCGGGCCGGCCCCGCCGCCCGCTCGCCGTCTCCGCGCTCGTCGCCGAACTCCGCGCCACCACCGTCGACCCGGACGCCTCGCCCGCGCTCCGGGACGCCGCCGCCCACCGGCTCGCCGCGCTCGCCGCCCTCGCCGACGAGGACGGGCAGCCGATGGTCCCGGCCGCCCACCCCGACCGCTGGTGGGGCCTGCACGAGCCCACCCGCTCCGCCGCCCCGCTGCGCGACCGGGACCGGCCCGTCGCGCTCTCCCCGAGCGCCCTGGAGAGCCTGGCCGCCACCTGCTCGCTCCAGTGGTTCCTGGGCCGCGAGGTCAAGGCCGCCGAACCCGCCTCCGCCGCGCAGGGCTTCGGGAACGTCGTCCACGTCCTCGCCGACGAGGTCGCCTCCGGCCGCACCCCCGCCGACCTCGACGTCCTCATGGCCCGCCTCGACACCGTGTGGGACGCCCTCGCCTTCGACGCCCCCTGGAAGTCCGAGCAGGAGAAGGGGCACGCGCGCGTGGCCCTCGAACGCTTCCTCAGCTGGCACGTCATGGACCGCGGCGGACGCGCCCCGGCCGCCTCCGAGCACGCCTTCGACGTCACCCTGGACGCGGGGGAGTACCAGGTCCGCATCCGCGGCTCCATGGACCGGGTCGAGGCCGACGCCGAGGGCCGGGCCTACGTGGTCGACTTCAAGACCGGCAAGTCCGCCCCCACCCGCGACGAGGTCGCCCGCCACCCGCAGCTCGCCGTCTACCAGCTCGCCGTCCGCGAGGGCGCCCTCGACGAGGTCTTCGGCGGGCGCCGGCCGGAACCCGGCGGCGCCGAACTCGTCCAGCTGCGCCAGGCCGCGCCCAAGAAGGAGGGCGGCGACGCCCTGCCCAAGGTGCAGGCGCAGCAGCCGCCGGAGGGGGAGTGGGTGGGCGAGCTGCTCGCCACCGCCGCCGGCCGGGTCCTGGACGAGCGCTTCACCCCGACGACCGGGCAGCACTGCGCGACCTGCTCCTTCCGGGCCGCGTGCAGCGCCCGCCCCGAGGGCCGACAGGTCGTCGATTGAGCCGTCAGGCCGGAAGGTGACGCGAGTCACATTCCCGGTTGCGCATCCTTTGTCCACCCCGGGTCGTCCCTGTCGACGCGGCACCGCATAAGGTCCGCGTGAAGGAAACCTGTGAATATTCGCGTTCGAACACATCGAAGCGCGTCGAACACGCTGAGGAGTACGTGCATGAGGGCCAACCGGAAGCTCTGGGCCACCGCGGCGATCAGCCTGGCGGTCGTCGCCGGCGTCTCGGGCTGCGGCAAGGGCGACGACAAGCCCGCCGACCCCTTCGCGGGCCTCTCCGCCGACGCGATCGCCGACAAGGCCGTCGAGGCGACCAAGTCCGCCTCCGCCCTGCGCCTGAGCGGCAACGGCACCGACGAGGGCGCCGAGATGAAGGTCGACTTCGCCGTCGACAACAAGGGCAACTGCAAGGGCTCCATGGAGACCGGCAAGGGCGGCAAGGCCGACATCGTCGGCACCGGCGGCACCAGCTACATGAAGGGCGACGACGCCTTCTGGAAGTCCTCCAGCGGCGAGGAGGGCTCCTCCGACGCGGAGGCCGGCGCCATCTCCACGCTGCTCAAGGGCCGCTGGATGAAGATGCCGGCCGGCGAGGAGGGCCCCGGCGCCTTCTGCGACCTCAAGTCCCTCACCAAGGACATGGACGAGGACACCCCCCGCAAGGGCATGACCCGCGAGGCCGACGCCGACGTCGACGGCACCCCGGCCGCCGTGCTGAAGGGCAAGCCCGACTCGAAGGGCGAGACCGCCACCCTGTACGTGGCCAAGGACTCCGCCAAGCCGTACATCCTCCGCGTCGTCACCACCGGTGGCGAGGAGCCGGGCACCGTCACCCTCTCCGACTTCGACAAGCCGGTGTCCGTCACCGCCCCGCCGGCCGACCAGGTCGTCGACATGGAGCAGCTGATGAAGGCCGGCGCCGGCAGCTGACCCCGCCGCACCGAGTAGCGGCCACGCGCGCGTGGAGCGACCCTGGTGACAGGGTCCGGGGGGCGAGGAGGCTCGTATGAGGTCCCAGTCCAGCCACCGGAAGCTCCGCGCCGCGGCGGTCGTCTGCGCCGCCGTCGCCGTCGCGGGCCCCGCGCCGGCGGCGGCCTGGGCGGCGACGGCGCCGTCCGCCCCCGCCCCCGCCCCGTCCGCCGCCGCCCCGTCCGCCCTCGTCCCGGCCGCCGCGGCTCCGTCCCCGGACCCCTTCGACGGACTGACCCCGGCGCGGATCGCCGACCGGGCCGTCGACGCCACCCGCTCCGCGGACTCCCTGCGCATGCGGGGCGAGATCGTCGCCGAGGGACAGCGCCTCGATGTCGACTTCTCCGTCGACGACCAGGGCTCCTGCCAGGGCCGGATCGGCGTCGACGACGGCGACGCCGAACTCCGCAGGCTCGACGGCGTCACCTACATGAAGGGCGACGAGGAGTTCTGGCGGATCTCGACGACCTCCCAGCGCGTGCCCGAGAACCAGGTCGCCGCCCTGATCGAGCTCGTCAAGGACCGCTGGCTCAAGATCGCCCCCGGCCAGGCCGGCAGCGCCGACCTCAGCGACGTCTGCGACCTCGACTCCCTGCTCGACGGCCTCGGCAAGGACCCCGAGGAGCGGCGCGGCCTGACCCGCGGCCCCGACCGCGAGGTCGACGGCACCCCCGTGGCGACCCTCGTGAAGAAGGACGGCGAGGAGACCACCACCGTCTCCGTCGCGCGCGAGGGCAAGCCGTACATCCGCCAGGTCGTCAGGACCGGCGGCGACGAACCCGGCCGGATGACCCTCTCCGACTACGACCGCCCGGTGAAGGTCACCGCCCCGCCGGCCGACGAGACCGTCGACCTCTCCCGCCTGGACCCGGGCACCCCGGCCTGACCGACGGCGCACCGGCCCACCGGCGCCGCCGGGGCGCCGGACTTCGCCGGGATACGCCCGCACGCGGGCGCCCGGCGACCCGCCACGAGCCCGCCGGGGCGGCCGGGGCGCCGGACTCCGCCGCGATCCGCCCGCCGGCCGTGAACCCGCAGGTCGGAGGCGTACGGGACGGGGATGTCCGAGCGCCCCGTTAGCCTCTTCAGGGTGACCGCGCACCTCACCGACCCCGAGCAGCTCAAGGAGCTGCTCGGCATCCCCTTCACCCCGGAGCAGACGGCCTGCATCACCGCGCCGCCCGCCCCGCAGGTCATCGTGGCCGGAGCCGGCTCCGGCAAGACCACGGTGATGGCGGCCCGGGTCGTGTGGCTGGTCGGCACCGGACAGGTCGCCCCCGAGCAGGTCCTCGGCCTCACCTTCACCAACAAGGCCGCCGGCGAACTCGCCGAACGCGTCCGCACCGCCCTCGTCCGCGCCGGCGTCACCGACCCCGACCCCGTCGACCCGGACGACCCCCCGGGCGAACCCTGCATCTCCACCTACCACGCCTTCGCCGGGCAGCTCCTCACCGACCACGGCCTGCGCATCGGCCTCGAACCGACCTCCCGGCTCCTCGCCGACGCCACCCGCTTCCAGCTCGCCGCGCGCGTGCTGCGCGAGGCCCCCGGCCCGTACCCGGCGCTCACCAAGTCCTTCCCGACCCTCGTCGAGAACCTGCTCGCGCTCGACGCCGAACTGGCCGAGCACCTCGTCGAGCCCGCCGACCTCCTCGCGTACGACGCCGGGCTGCTCACCGCCCTCGCCGACGCCCCGCTCACCAACGACGACCTGCGCAAGCTCCCCGAGACGGCCACCGCCCGCCGCGAGCTCACCGGACTCGTCACCCGCTACCGCGCCGCCAAGCGCGCCCGCGACCTCCTCGACTTCGGCGACCAGATCGCCCTCTCCGCGCGGCTCGCCACCACCCGCCCCGAGGTCGGCGGACTCCTCCGCGACGAGTTCCGGGTCGTCCTCCTCGACGAGTACCAGGACACCTCCGTCGCCCAGCGGCTCCTCCTCTCCGGCCTCTTCGGCCAGGGCACCGGACACCCCGTCACCGCCGTCGGCGACCCCTGCCAGGCCATCTACGGCTGGCGCGGCGCCTCCGTCGCGAACCTCGACGACTTCCCCGAGCACTTCCCGCACGCCGACGGCACCCCCGCGACCCGCTTCTCCCTCTCCGAGAACCGGCGCAGCGGCGGCCGGCTCCTCGACCTCGCCAACGGACTCGCCGCCCCGCTGCGCGCGATGCACGCGGGCGTGGAGGCGCTGCGCCCCGCGCCCGGCGCCGAGACCGACGGCACCGTCCGGATCGCCCTCCTGCCCACCCAGGCCGAGGAGATCGACTGGCTCGCCGACTCCCTCGCCCACCTCGTCCGCACCGGCCGCGAACCGGGCTCCATGGCCGTCCTGTGCCGCACCGCCGGCGACTTCCCGGCCCTCCAGGCCGCGCTCGTCGCCCGCGGCGTCCCCGTCGAGGTCGTCGGCCTCTCCGGCCTGCTCCACCTCCCCGAGGTCGCCGACCTCGTCGCCGTCTGCGAAGTCCTCCAGGACCCCGGCGCCAACGCCCACCTGGTCCGGCTCCTCACCGGCCCCCGCTGGCGCATCGGCCCCCGCGACCTCGCCCTCCTCGGCCGCCGCGCCCGCCTGCTCGTCCACCGCGGCCCCGCCGGCACCGACGCCGACCCCGCACAGCGGCTCGCCGCCGCCGTCGAGGGCGTCGACCCCGCCGAGGTGATCTCCCTCGCCGACGCCCTCGACACCTTCCTCGACTCCGCCGGCCACCCCGACGACGGCCTGCCCTTCTCCGCCGAGGCCCGGGTCCGCTTCGCCCGCCTCGCCGCCGAGCTGCGCTCGCTGCGCGCCTCCCTCGCCGACCCCCTCATGGACGTCCTCCACCGGATCCTCGCCGTCACCGGCCTGGAGGTCGAGCTGTCGGCGTCCCCGCAGGCCCTCGCCGCCCGCCGCCGCGAGACCCTCGGCACCTTCCTGGACGTCGCCGCCGGCTTCGCCTCCCTCGACGGCGAGGCGAGCCTCCTCGCCTTCCTCGGCTTCCTGCGCACCGCCGTCCAGTTCGAGAAGGGCCTCGACAACGCGCTCCCCGGCGGCGAGAACACCGTCAAGGTGCTCACCGCGCACAAGTCGAAGGGCCTGGAGTGGGACGTCGTCGCCGTCCCCGGCCTGGTCGCCGGCCAGTTCCCGTCCGCCCGCGCGCGCGAGTCCTGGACCTCCCAGCCCCAGGTCCTCCCGCACGCCCTGCGCGGCGACGCGGCCACCCTCCCGGACCTCGGCGCCTGGGACGCCGCCGCCATGAAGTCCTTCAAGGCGGCCATGGCCGATCACCAGCGCACCGAGGAGCTCCGCCTCGGCTACGTCACCTTCACCCGCCCCCGCAGCCTGCTCCTCGCCTCCGCCCACTGGTGGGGCCCGGCGCAGAAGAAGCCCCGCGGCCCCTCGGACTTCCTGCGGGCCCTGTACGACCACTGCGAGCGGGGCCACGGCGACGTCGAGGCGTGGGCGGAGGCCCCGGAGAAGGGCGCCGAGAACCCGCTGCTCGCCGAGACCGGCCAGGACCTCCCCTGGCCGCTGCCGCTGGACGAGGACGCGCTGGCCCGGCGCAGGCGGGCGGCGGACGCCGTCCGCGCCAAGCTCTGGGCGCGCGCCGCCCAGGAGCCCCAGGACCCGGAGCAGCGCCAGGCCCCCGTGCCCCAGGACCCGGAGCCCGACGACGGCCTCTGGCTGCCCGGCGACCCGGCCGCCGCCCCCGCGCCGCAGCCGCCGCGGGACGGCACCGTCCCGCACCCCCGGGAGGCCGAGCTGACCCCCGAGGAGCGCCGCACCCTCGCCTCCTGGGACCGGGACCTCGCCGCCCTCACCGCCGAGCTGCACCGCTCCCGCGCCACCACCCGGGACGTCGTCCTCCCCGCGTACCTCTCCGCGTCCCAGGTGCTCCGCCTCGCCGAGGACCCCGACGGCTTCGCGCGCGAGCTGGCCCGCCCCATGCCGAAGCCGCCGCAGCCCGCGGCCCGCCGCGGCACCCGCTTCCACGCGTGGGTGGAGTCCCGCTTCGACGAGCTGCCGCTGCCGTTCCTCGCCCCGGACGAGCTCCCCGGCGGCGAGGACTTCGCGGGCGAGCCGGAGATCGTCGACGAGCGCGACCTGGAGGTCCTCAAGGAGGCGTTCGCCCGCACGCCGTACGCCCGGCGCACCCCGTACCGCGTGGAGGTCCCCGTCCACCTCACCCTCGCGGGCCGGGTGGTCCGCGGCCGGATCGACGCCGTCTACCGGGACCCGGACTCGGGGGCGTACGAGATCGTCGACTGGAAGACCAGCCACCACCGCACCGCCGACCCCCTCCAGCTCGCGCTGTACCGGCTCGCGTGGGCCGAGCAGCACGGCCTCGACCCCGAGGAGGTGGCCGCCTCCTTCGTCTACGTGCGGACCGGCGAGGTGGCCCGCCCGGCCCGGCTGCCCGGCCGGGCGGAGCTGGAGGCGATCCTGCTGGGCGGGGCACCCTCCGGCGCCGGATAGGCTCGTGAGCATGAGCGAGACCCCGGACAGCGTCGTCCAGCCCGTACGCGCGTACATCGAGGCGCACCGCGCCGCCTTCCTCGGCGACCTCGCCGACTGGCTGCGCATCCCGTCCGTGTCGGCGCAGCCCGAGCGGGCCGGTGACGTGCGGCGCAGCGCCGAGTGGCTGGCCGGCGCCCTGAAGGAGACCGGCTTCCCCACGGTCGAGATCTGGGAGACCGACGGCGCCCCCGCCGTCTTCGCCGAGTGGCCGTCCGCCGACCCGGACGCGCCGGCCGTGCTGGTCTACGGCCACCACGACGTGCAGCCGGCGGCCCGCGAGGACGGCTGGCACACCGACCCCTTCGAGCCGACCGTGGTCGACGGGCGGATGTACGCGCGCGGGGCGGCCGACGACAAGGGCCAGGTGTTCTTCCACACCCTCGGGGTCCGCGCCCACCTCGCCGCCACCGGCCGCACCACCCCCGCCGTCCACCTGAAGCTGCTGGTGGAGGGCGAGGAGGAGTCCGGCTCGCCGCACTTCCGCGCGCTCGTCGAGGAGCGGGCCGGCCGGCTCGCCGCCGACGCGGTGATCGTCTCCGACACCGGCATGTGGTCCGAGACCACCCCGACCGTCTGCACCGGCATGCGCGGGGTCGCCGACTGCGAGATCGACCTGTACGGCCCCGACCAGGACATCCACTCCGGCTCCTTCGGCGGCGCCGTGCCCAACCCGGCGACCGTCGCCGGCCGGATCGTCGCCGCCCTGCACGACGCCGGCGAGCGGGTCGCGATCCCCGGCTTCTACGACGGCGTGGCCGAGCTCACCGAGGCCGAGCGGCGGCTCGTCGCCGAGCTGCCCTTCGACGAGGCCGCGTGGCTGCGCACCGCCAAGTCCCACGGCACCCTCGGCGAGGCCGGCCACTCCACCCTGGAGCGCGTCTGGGCCCGCCCGACCGCCGAGGTCAACGGCATCGGCGGCGGCTACCAGGGCCCCGGCGGCAAGACGATCGTCCCCGCCTCCGCCCACCTCAAGCTGTCCTTCCGGCTCGTCGCCGGGCAGGACCCGTACCGGATCGAGACGCTGGTGCGGGAGTGGCTGGCCGGGCTCGTCCCGTCCGGCATCCGGTACGAGATCGCCTTCGGCGCGCCGACCCGCCCCTGCCTCACCCCGCTCGGCCACCCGGCCCTGACGGCGGTGGCCGGGGCGATGAGCCGGGCCTTCGACGGCGCGACCGTCCGCTACACGCGCGAGGGCGGCTCGGGACCGGCCGCCGACCTCCAGGACGTCCTGGACGCGCCCGTGCTCTTCCTGGGCATCTCGGTCCCGTCCGACGGCTGGCACGCCCCGAACGAGAAGGTCGAGCTCGACCTGCTCATGAAGGGCGTCGAGACGACCGCCTACCTGTGGGGCGACCTGCCGGCCGCCCTGCGGGCCGGCGAGCGCTGAGCGCCGGGCCGCACGCCGCCATCACTGACACCGATCCGGGGGAGTTGGAAGCACCTGTGAGCACCTTGCACAACGCGTTCGCGGACCGCCCGATCTCGCTCACCGCTCCGAGCGGGATCGACCGCGCCGCCCACCACCGCCTCGACGAGGCATGGCTCGCGGCCGCCTGGAGCCATCCGAGCACCCGCGTCTTCGTGGTGTCGGGCGGCCAGGTGCTGATCGACGACCGCCCCGACGGCGGCACCGAGCTGGTCATGACCCCGGCGTTCGAGGCGCCGATGACCGAGACCCACCGCTACTTCCTCGGCACCGACGCCGACGGCGTCTCCTACTTCGCGCTCCAGAAGGACTCGCTGCCCGGCCGCATGGACCAGTCGGCCCGCCCGGCCGGCCTGCGCGAGGCGGGCCTGCTCCTCTCCCCGCGCGACGCGGGCCTGATGACCCACGCGGTCGCCCTGGAGAACTGGCAGCGCCTCCACCGCTTCTGCTCCCGCTGCGGCGAGCGCACGGTCATCGCCGCCGCCGGGCACATCCGCCGCTGCCCGGTCTGCGGCGCCGAGCACTACCCGCGCACCGACCCGGCCGTGATCATGCTGGTCACCGACGACCAGGACCGGGCGCTGCTCGGCCGCCAGGTGCACTGGCCGGAGGGCCGCTTCTCGACGCTGGCGGGGTTCGTGGAGCCCGGCGAGTCCATCGAGCAGGCGGTGGTCCGGGAGGTCTTCGAGGAGGCCGGCGTCACCGTCGGCGAGGTCTCGTACCTGGCCAGCCAGCCGTGGCCGTTCCCGTCCAGCCTGATGCTCGGCTTCTTCGCGCGGGCGACCTCCCCGGAGATCGAGGTCGACGGCGAGGAGATCCACGAGGCGCGCTGGTTCTCCCGCGACGACCTGGAGGCCGGCTTCGCGTCGGGCGAGATCCTGCCGCCGTACGGCATCTCGATCGCCTCCCGGCTGATCGAGCACTGGTACGGCAAGCCGCTGCCGAAGCCCGGCGACGTGGTCTGAGGCACCCTCTCCGGGGCACCCGTGTACGCGCGAAGGGCCCCGTTCCGGCCGGAACGGGGCCC
>NZ_JBHVMF010000040.1:0-41889 GCF_042797055.1 Streptomyces sp. NPDC057854 | reverse complement strand
GGCCGGAGTCGTCCGGGACGACTCCGGCCCTCGGCCGTCTCCGGGGCACCGGGCGGTGCGCCCGGTGCCGCTGCTACTTCTTCTTGCCGCGCTTCTCGCGGACGCGCACCGAGATGTGGATCGGGGTGCCCTCGAAGCCGAACTCCTCGCGCAGCCGGCGCTCGATGAAGCGGCGGTAGCCGGCCTCCAGGAAGCCCGAGGCGAAGAGCACGAAACGCGGGGGCTTGGTGCCGGCCTGGGTGCCGAAGAGGATGCGGGGCTGCTTGCCGCCGCGGATCGGGTGCGGGTGGGCGGCGACGAGCTCGCCGAGGAAGGCATTGAGCCGGCCGGTGGGGACGCGGGTCTCCCAGCCGGCGAGGGCGGTCTCGATCGCCGGGACCAGCTTCTCCATGTGGCGGCCGGTCTTCGCGGAGACGTTGACCCGGGGCGCCCAGGAGACCTGCTGCATCTCGGTCTCGATCTCGCGCTCCAGGTAGTAGCGGCGCTCCTCGTCGAGCTCGTCCCACTTGTTGTAGGCGATGACGATGGCGCGGCCGGACTCGACGGCCATCGTGATGATCCGCTGGTCCTGGACCGAGATGTTGTCGGTGGTGTCGATGAGGATGACCGCGACCTCGGCCTTCTCGACGGCGGCGGCCGTGCGGAGGGAGGCGTAGTAGTCGGCGCCGGCCTGGAGGTGGACCTTCTTGCGGATGCCGGCGGTGTCGACGAACTTCCAGGTCTTCCCGCCGAGCTCGATCAGCTCGTCGACCGGGTCGCGGGTGGTGCCGGCCAGCTCGTTGACGACCACGCGGTCCTCGCCGGCGACCTTGTTGAGCAGGGACGACTTGCCGACGTTGGGGCGGCCGATGAGGGCGATCCGGCGGGGGCCGCCGACGGCCTTGCCGAAGGTCTGCTCGGGGGCCTCGGGCAGCTTGCGCAGCACCTCGTCGAGGAGGTCGCCGGTGCCGCGGCCGTGCAGCGAGGAGACCGGGAACGGCTCGCCGAGGCCGAGGGACCAGAGCGTGGCCGCGTCGGCCTCGCCGGACTGGCCGTCGACCTTGTTGGCGGCCAGCACGACCGGCTTGCCGGCGCGGCGGAGCAGCTTGACGACGGCCTCGTCGGTGTCGGTGGCGCCGACGGTGGCGTCCACGACGAAGAGGCAGGCGTCGGCGGCCTCGATGGCGTACTCGGCCTGGGTGGCGACGGAGGCGTCGATGCCGAGGACGTCCTGCTCCCAGCCGCCGGTGTCGACGACCTTGAAGCGGCGGCCGGCCCACTCGGCCTCGTACGTGACGCGGTCGCGGGTGACGCCGGGGCGGTCCTCGACGACGGCCTCGCGGCGGCCGATGATGCGGTTCACCAGGGTCGACTTGCCGACGTTCGGACGGCCGACGACGGCGAGGACGGGGAGCGGGCCGTGGCCGGCCTCCTCGATCGCCTCCTCGACGTCCTCGGCGTCGAAGCCTTCTTCCGCGGCGAGCTCCATGAACTCCGCGTACTCGGCGTCGCCAAGTGCCCCGTGGTCGTGCTGGTCGTTCATGAAGTCCGTTCCTTGATCATTCGTGGTCGGTGGGATCCGGCGGCGGAGCCGAGGGACCCACTACTGAGAGTGTCGCTCAGCGCCCGGTGAGGCGCCTGGCGTTTTTCAGGTGGTCGGTGAGGCGCTCCTGGATCCGCACGGTGGCCTCGTCCAGCGCCTTGCGGGTGCGCCGGCCGCTGCCGTCGCCGGCTTCGAAGGCGTCCCCGAAGACGATGTCCACCCGGCTGCGCAGGGCCGGGAGGCCCTTCACCAGCCGTCCGGGCCGCTCGGTGCTGCCGAGCACAGCGACCGGGACGATCGGGGCGCCGCTGCGGACGGCGAAGTAGGCGAGGCCGGCGCGGAGCGACGCGAAGTCGCCCTCGCCGCGGGTCCCCTCGGGGAAGATCCCGAGGACCCCGCCCCGCTCCAGCACGCCGAGCGCGTCGCCGATCGCCTTCCGGTCGGTGGAGTCGCGGTCGACCTTGAGCTGCCCGATGCCCTCCAGGAAGCCGCCCAGCGGCCCGACGAACGCCTCCTTCTTGATCAGGAAGTGCACGGGGCGCGGGGCGGTGCCCATGAGCATGGGTCCGTCGATGTTGTGCGCGTGGTTGACGGCGAGGATGACGGGGCCGGAGGCCGGCACCCGCCAGGCGCCGAGCACGCGCGGCTTCCAGAAGCCGTACATCAGCCCGATGCCGATGCGCCGGCCGACGGCGGCCCCCTTCGCGGAGGGCTCGGTCACTTGCCGCCCGCCCGCTTCTCCTCCACCAGGGTGACGACGCACTCGATGACCTGGTCGAGGGTGAGCTCGGTGGTGTCGACCTCGACGGCGTCGCCGGCCTTGGCGAGCGGGGAGGTCTTGCGGCTGGAGTCCGCCGCGTCTCGCTTGACCAGGGCCTCCTGGGTGGCCCGCACGTCGGCGCCCTTCAGCTCGCCGGAGCGGCGGGCGGCACGGGCCTCGGGCGAGGCGGTGAGGAAGATCTTGAGGTCGGCGTCGGGGAGGACGGTGGTGCCGATGTCCCGGCCCTCGACGACGATGCCCTGCGCGGCCTCGCGGGCGATGGTCCGCTGGAGCTCGGTGATGAGCGCGCGGACCTCGGGGACGGCGCTGACCGCGCTGACCTTGGAGGTGACCTCCTCGGTCCGGATCGGGCCGGAGGCGTCGGCGCCGTCGACCGTGATGGTCGGGCGGGACGGGTCGGTGCCGGAGACGATGACGGGCTTGGCCGCGGCGTTCGCCACCGCCTCGGCGTCGGTCACGTCCACGCCGTTGCTGATCATCCACCAGGTGATCGCCCGGTACTGAGCGCCGGTGTCCAGGTAGCTCAGCCCCAGCTTGGCGGCGACCGCCTTCGAGGTGCTCGACTTGCCCGTGCCGGAGGGGCCGTCGATGGCGACGATCACGGATTCCACGGTGAGGGGGACCTTCCTGGGTGGGCGGGCGGCCCCGGCGGCAGTGCGGGACCCCTCTAAGGTTACCGAGTCCCCACACCCGTACGGCCCAGCGTCCCCCGGGCCCCGGCCGCACCGCGGCGGGCCGCCGCCCGCCGCGCTCCGGCCGGCGTCAGGCGGTGCGCAGGGCCCAGCCCTGGGACTGGAGGGCCTGGGCGAGCGCGGGCGCCGCCTGGGGGTCGACCATCAGCTGGACGAGACCCGCCTGCTGCCCGGTCGCGTGCTCGATGCGCACGTCCTCGATGTTGACCCCGGCCCGGCCCGCGTCGGCGAAGATCCGGGCCAGCTCGCCGGGCCGGTCGCTGATGAGCACCGCGACCGTCTCGTACGCCGTGGGCGCGGCGCCGTGCTTGCCGGGGACCCGGGCCCGTCCGGCGTTGCCGCGGCGCAGCACGTCCTCGACGCCCTGGGCGCCGTCGCGGCGCTTGTCCTCGTCGGCGGACTGGAGCGACCGCAGGGCGCGGACGGTCTCGTCGAGGTCCGCGGCGACGCCGGAGAGGACGTCGGCGACCGGCCCGGGGTTGGCGGACAGGATCTCGATCCACATGCGCGGGTCGGAGGCGGCGATCCGGGTGACGTCCCGGATGCCCTGCCCGCAGAGGCGTACGGCGGACTCCTCCGCCTCCTCCAGGCGGGCGGCGACCATCGAGGAGACGAGCTGCGGGGTGTGGGAGACGAGCGCGACGGCGCGGTCGTGGGCGTCGGCGTCCATGACGACGGGCACGGCCCGGCAGAGCGCGACGAGTTCGAGGGCCAGGTTGAGGACCTCGGTGTCGGTGTCCCGGGTCGGGGTGAGCACCCAGGGGCGGCCCTCGAAGAGGTCGGCGGTGGCGGCGAGCGGACCGGAGCGCTCCTTGCCGGACATGGGGTGGCTGCCGATGTACGCGGTGAGGTCGAGGCCGGTCGCCGCGAGTTCGCGCTGCGGGCCGCCCTTGACGCTGGCGACGTCGAGGTAGGCGCGGGCGGTCCCGGCGCGCATGGCGTCGGCGAGGGTGGCGGCGACGTGCGCCGGGGGGACGGCGACGATCGCGAGGTCCACCGGGCCGTCGGGTTCCGTGTCGGTGCCGGCGCCGAGCGAGGCGGCGGTCCGGGCGCTCGCCGGGTCGTGGTCGCGGAGGTGGACCGTGACGCCCCGGCCGGCGAGGGCGAGTGCGGCGGAGGTGCCGATCAGTCCGGTTCCGATGACGAGCGCTGTTCTCACGGGGGTGTCCTTGGGGCGCGGGGCGGTAAGGCCCCAGCCTAGTCAGCGGCCGGGGGCGCGCGTGCGCGCGCCCGCCCTGCGAGACGTGACGGGGACGGGTCACGGTCGCCGGGGCGGGCGCGGTGCGGTGCGGGGCCGTCAGAGCTTCTGGGCCCGGATGATGTCCTCCAGCGAACCGCCCTCGGGCAGCGAGCCGCCCGGCGTCAGCTTGTCGACGGCCTCCGGCAGCGACCGGGCGATCTCGTCGGCGGCCTGCTGCGGCGAGACGCCGGCGTCCTGGGCCACCTTCTGGAGGGTCTCGTCGGGCAGCGCCTGGGCGATCTGGCCGCCGTCGACGGGCTTGTTCGCGCCGGTGCCGATCCAGGACTGGGCCTGCTCGGCGAGACCGGACCTGGTCAGCAGGTCGAGGAGCCCGCCGAGCGGGTTCTGGCCGCCGGCCCCGGCCGCGCCGCCGCCCTGGCCGCCCTGGCCGCCGGCGAGGGCGCCGAGGAGGGAGCCGAGGATGCCGCCGGCGCCTCCGCCGCCCTGGCCGCCGCCCCCGCCGAGCAGGGAGCCGAGGAGACCGCCGAGATCGTTGCCCGCCATGGTGCCGCCTTTCGTCCGGTGAGCCGGGTCGGGGACCCGCCGATGCCCCCCTCAATCTCACCCATACCGTGACCTTCCGCCACCCGGAGTAGGCGCGGACCGGCGGGCGCCGGTGGCGGGCCGGTAGAAAGGGCGGATGCTGCTCCATGTCGTGCCCCTGGACGAGTGGTCCGCGGACCCGGACCTCCCCTACGCCCCGCCGTCGCTCGCCGCCGAGGGCTTCGTGCACTGCTCGCCGGACGCGCAGGCGGCGCTGGCGATCGCCGACGCCCACTACCGGGACGTGCCGGGCCCGCTCCTGGTCCTGGTCGTCGACGAGTCCCTGCTGACCGGCGAGGTCCGCTGGGAGGGTTCCGAGGACCGGCTCTTCCCGCACGTGTACGGACCGCTGGAGCGCGCGGCGGTGACCTCGGTCCTGGAGGTGCTGCGGGACGCGGACGGCCGTGCGAGGGAGTTGGCGCCCTGGGTGTAGGCGGGGTCCGGCGTGTTGCGGGGGCGCTGCGGCGCACCGGGCGAAGCTGGGCCGTATGACTTCACGGACGACACCCCGCCGCGCGGTCCTGGCCGCGGCCCTGACGACGGCGACCGCGGCGGCGGCCACCGGCTGCGGCTCGGACGGCGGTGGGGGCGGCGACGGCGGTACGGAGTCGGGCGCGCCGGCCACCACCGCCCCGGGCGGCACGGCCAGCGCGCCGGCGGGCACCCCGCTGGCGAGCACGTCGGAGATCCCGGTGGGCGGCGGCACCGTCTTCGCGGACCGCAAGGTGGTCGTGACGCAGCCCGTGGCGGGCGAGTTCAAGGCGTTCTCGGCGATCTGCACCCACCAGGGCTGCGCGGTCACCAAGGTGGCGGACGGCACGATCGACTGCCCCTGCCACGGCTCGAAGTTCGCGATCGCGGACGGCGCGGTGAAGGCCGGGCCGGCGACGAGGCCGCTGCCCGCCGAGGAGATCACCGTCTCCGGGGAGACGATCACCCTCGCGTAGCCTGGCCGCCATGACCGCCATGGACATGTCCCCCGAGGCGCTGGTGCGCGAGCACACCGTCTACGCCTGTGTGATGGGCTCGCGCGCCTTCGGTCTGGCGACCGAGGACAGCGACACCGACGTCCGGGGCGTCTACCTCGCCCCGACGCCGCTCTTCTGGCGCTTCGACAAGCCCCCGGCGCACGTGGAGGGCCCGGCCCCGGAGCAGTTCAGCTGGGAGCTGGAACGCTTCTGCGAGCTGGCCCTCCGCAACAACCCCAACGTCCTGGAGTGCCTGCACTCCCCGCTCGTCACCCGCACCACCGAGGTGGGCGCCGAGCTCGTCGCGCTGCGCGGCGCCTTCCTCTCCCGGCAGGCCCACGCCACCTTCGTGCGGTACGCGGGCGGCCAGCGCCGCAAGCTGGAGGCGGACGTCCGCCAGTACGGGCATCCGCGCTGGAAGCACGCCATGCACCTGCTGCGCCTGCTGGCGAGCTGCCGGGACCTCCTCCGCACCGGCGCGCTGCGGATCGACGTGGGCGACGACCGGGAGCGGCTGCTCGCGGTGAAGCGCGGCGAGCTGCCGTGGCCGGAGGTGGAGGCGTGGATGAACCGCCTCCAGGACGAGGCCGACGGCGCGCTCGCCGCCTCCCCGCTCCCGCCGGCCCCCGACCACGCGCGCGTGCAGGACTTCCTGGTCCGCGCCCGCCGCGCCTCCGCCCTGCAGGAGCTCTAGCCGCTCACGCGTCCCAGAGCGCCCCGAGGGCCAGCAGTTCGTCCCGGTGCTCGATCCGCGCGGTCCACTCGGCGGGCCAGGCGTCGGCGCCGAGGTGGGCGCCCGCGAACGCGCCGGCGAGGGCGGCGATCGAGTCGGAGTCGCCGCGGGTGCAGGCGGCCCGGCGCAGCGCGGTCACCGGCTCGCCGGGGAACATCAGGAAGCAGAGCAGCCCGGTGGCCAGCGCCTCCTCCGCGATCCAGCCGTCGCCGGTGTACGCGCACGGGTCGAGCTCCGGGTCGGCGGTGCGCTGCACGGCGGCGAGCCGTTCCAGGACGGCCAGGCACTCGTCCCAGCCGCGCCGGACGAAGTGCGCGGCGCTCGGGTCCTGGGAGCGGGTCCACAGGTCGCCGAGCCAGCGCTCGTGGTACCGGTCGCGGTTCTCGTACGCGTACGAGCGCAGCTGCCCGACGAGCCCGGTCGGGTCCGCCCCCTGGGCGAGCAGCCACACGGCCCGCGCGGTGAGGTCGGAGGCGGCGAGCCCGGTGGGGTGCCCGTGGGTGAGCGCGGCCTGGAGCTGGGCGGCGCCGGCCCGCTGCTCCTCGCTGAGGCCGGGGACCAGCCCGATGGGCGCCACCCGCATGTTGGCCCCGCAGCCCTTGGAACCGATCTGGCTGGCGTCCTGCCAGGACCGGTCGCTGTCGAGGAGGTGACAGGCGAGCATGCAGGTACGGCCCGGGGCCCGGTTGTTCTCCGGGGAGCGGTACCAGGCGACGTACTCGTCGCGGAGGGGCCGGGCGAGCCGGTGCGGGGTGAGCGATCCGCTCTCCATGGCGGTCTTGACGCCCCGGGCGAAGGCGAGCGTCATCTGGGTGTCGTCGGTGATGTACGCGGTCCCCCGGGTCACCGGCAGCTCCATCGTCCGCCACGGACCGCACTTCGCGAGGATCGAGGGCACGTCGTTGAACTCGGTCGGGAAGCCCAGCGCGTCGCCGAGCGCCAGCCCCATCAGCGTCCCCGTCGCGGCCTGCTTGGTCATGCGGATCGTCCTTCCGGTCGGAGCAGCGGCGGGTGGAGGGCCGTGGCCTCCCCCGCCCGGTAGAGCGCGGCCGGTTTCCCCCGTCCGCCGGTGCGGCGCGGCGGTCCTTCCACGGGCTCCACGAAGCCGGGGGTGGTGAGGACCTTGCGCCGGAAGTTGGGGCGGTCCAGCGGGACGCCCCAGACCGTCTCGTACACCTGCCGGAGCTCGCCGAGGGTGAACTCGGGCGGGCAGAAGGCGGTGGCGAGGCAGGTGTACTCCAGCTTGGCGCCGACGCGTTCGCGGGCGTCGGCGAGGATGCGGTCGTGGTCGAAGGCGAGCGCCGGGACCTCGTCGTAGGGCAGCCACCGGGCCTCCGCCGCGTCGCCGCCGCCGCGCGGTTCGGGCAGGTCGGGGACGAGCGCCGTGTAGGCGACCGAGACGACCCGCATGCGGGGGTCGCGGTCGGGGTCGGTGTAGGTGCGGAGCTGTTCGAGGTGGAGCCGGGCGACGGTCGCGCCGCCGAGCCCGGTCTCCTCGGCGAGCTCGCGGCGGGCGGCGGCGCCGGCCGACTCGCGGGGCAGCACGAAGCCGCCGGGGAGCGCCCAGGCGCCCGCGTAGGGCTCCTGGCCGCGCTGGACGAGGAGGACGTGCAGCCGGCCGGAGCGGACGGTCAGCACGGCGAGGTCGACGGTGACGGCGAAGGGCTCGAAGGCCCGGGGGTCGTACCCCTCGGGGGGGTTCATCGGCGCTCCGGGAAGGGGGTGGCGAGGAGCGCGTCGACGGCGGCGACGGCGGTCGCGAGGCGTTCCTCGTGGGGGCCGGTGAGGACGACGGTGCGGCGTCCGGTGCGGGTGAGCCGCGCGAGCAGCCGGGCGGTGGTCCAGGCCCGGGTGCCGTCGTCGGCGGGGCCGGCGCCGCGGTGGTCGGTGAGCAGCCAGAGGTCGTGCCGGCCGCGGGCGGCGACGGCGCCGGTGGCGGGGCTGACGGTGCCGAGGTCCCGCTCGTGCCGGACGGCGGTGGCGAAGGCGTCGGTGTCGCAGACGAGGAGCGGCGAGCCGGCCCGGGCGGCCTCCTCCTCCCGTTCGGCCTGCTCCTGGGCGAGGACGGGGAAGTCGGCGGAGTGCGGCGGGCCGTCGGAGGGGCCGGGGCCGGGCCGTACGGCGCGCGGCTCGGGGACGCACCGGGTGCGCGCCCAGACGCCGCCACGCCGCCGGTAGTGGTCGGTGAGGGCGCGGGCGAGGGTGGTGGTCCCGCTGTGCGCGGCGCCGAGGACGACGACCCGGCGGGTGAGCGCGGCCCGGACGGGCGCGGCCAGCAGGTCCCAGTGGGCGGCGGGGTCGGCGCGGACGGCCGCGGTGGTGACCGGGTGGGTCCGGCGTCCGGGGTCGACGGCGACGGCGCCGAGGCGGCGGGCGAGCGCGTCACCGTACGGCGCCGAGGTGAAGACGGCGTCGACGGGTTCCCGGACGGCGGCCGCGACGGCGGCGGGCAGGTCGGTGCCGGGCTCGGTGTCGGCGCCGAGGACGAGGGCGCCGGGGTGCAGCTCGCGCATCCAGGCGACCCGCTCGGCGGGCGGCAGCGGGTCGGCGGCGGTGCCGGCGACGACGACGGTGACGCGGGCGCAGCGGCCGAGGGCGGTGCGGACGAGGTCGTGGTGGCCCGCGTGGGGCGGGCAGAACCGGCCGGGGACGAGGCCGTGGCCGTACGCGGCGCCGGGGCCGTGAGGCGTCTTCACGCGGTCGCCTCCTGTCGGCTGGTCCGGAGCTCCACCGTCCCCGGCCGTGGCCGGTGTCCTGGTCCACCCCCGTGGGTCCAGGTCCGCCGGCCGGGTGCGGCAAGCGGGGACGGTGGAGCGTTGTGCGTGCCCGACTCTTTAAGAGTCACCCTGACTATAAAAGACGGCGGACCGCCCGCACAAGGCCGGACAAGCGGAGAGGCCCGTGCCCCGCGCGGATCGCGCGGGGCACGGGCCTCCGGCCGTCAGGAAGGGCTCGCCCTCTACAGGCCGACTTCCTTCATCAGCATGCCGACCTCGGTGTTGGACAGCCGCCGCAGCCAGCCCGACTTCTGGTCGCCCAGGGTGATCGGGCCGAAGGCGGTGCGGACCAGCTTCTCCACCGGGAAGCCCGCCTCGGCGAGCATCCGGCGCACGATGTGCTTGCGGCCCTCGTGGAGCACGACCTCGACCAGGTAGTTCTTGCCGGTCTGCTCGACCACCCGGAAGTGGTCGGCGCGGGCGTAGCCGTCCTCCAGCTGGATGCCCTCCTTGAGCCGCTTGCCGACCTCGCGGGGCAGCGGGCCGGTGATGGCGGCCAGGTAGGTCTTCTTCACGCCGTACTTGGGGTGGGTGAGACGGTGGGCCAGCTCGCCGTGGTTGGTGAGCAGGATGATGCCCTCGGTCTCGGTGTCGAGCCGGCCGACGTGGAAGAGCCGGGTCTCGCGGTTGGTGACGTAGTCGCCGAGGCACTGGCGGCCGTCCGGGTCCTCCATGGTGGAGACGACGCCGGCCGGCTTGTTCAGGGCGAAGAACTGGTACGACTGGGTGGCGACGGTCAGGCCGTCGACCCGGATCTCGTCGCTGTCCTTCACCCGGAGGCCCTGCTCCAGGACGATCTCGCCGTTGACCTCGACGCGGGCCTGCTCGATCAGCTCCTCGCAGGCGCGGCGCGAGCCGTAACCGGCGCGGGCCAGCACCTTCTGGAGGCGCTCGCCCTCCTGCTCGGCGCCCGGGAAGGTCTTGGGGGTCTTGACCTCGGGCTTGTTCGCGTACCGCTCGCGGTTGCGCTCCTCGGCCCTGGCCTCGTACTCGCGCGAGCGCGCCGGGGCCGTCCGGCCGCCGCCCCACCGCTGCCCGGAGGGCTGCTTCGGGGACTGCTTGGGCCCGCCCTTGGCGCCGCCGCGCGCCGCCTCGCCGCGGCCCTTGCGGGGGCCGCCCTTGGCGCCGTCGGAGGGCATGTTCACGTCGTACGCGCGCTCCTCCGGACGGGTCTTGCGGGGGCGGCCGGCGCTCTGGCCGCGCTCGTCGCGGTTGTTGCCCGCGCCCCGGTAGTTGCCGCGGCCGCCGCTCTTGGCACCACGGCTCCCGCCGTTGTTTCCGCTGTTCCTGCCGCTGCTGCTTCGCATCAAACTTCCGTCGTCTCTTCGTCCGCTGGTCCGTCCCTGTCGGGATGGAACGACGGAACGCCTTCCAGGGAGTCCGGTTCGACCGCGTCCGCCTCGGGGAGGAAGGGCGCGAGCTCCGGGAGTTCGTCCAGGCCGCGCAGGCCCATCCGCTCCAGGAAGTAGTTCGTCGTCCTGTACAGGATCGCACCTGTTTCGGGTTCCGCGCCCGCCTCCTCCACCAGACCCCGCTGGAGCAGGGTCCGCATCACGCCGTCGCAGTTGACCCCGCGGACCGCGGAGACCCGGGAGCGGCTGACCGGCTGGCGGTACGCGACCACCGCCAGGGTCTCCAGCGCGGCCTGGGTCAGCCGGGCCTGCTGGCCGTCCAGGACGAAGGCCTCGACGGCGGCGGCGTGGGCGGGGCGGGTGTAGTAGCGCCAGCCGCCGGCGACCCGGCGCAGCTCGAAGCCGCGCCCGTCGGCGGTGTACTCGTCGGCCAGCTCGTGCAGGGCGTCGGCGACCTCGCGCGGGGTGCGGTCGAGGACCTTGGCGAGGTGCGCCTCGGTGGCGGGCTCGTCGACGACCATGAGGACGGCTTCGAGGGCGGGCTTGAGGTCGCTCATGCGGGCTCCGGTGCTTCCTGGTCGAACTCTGCCGTGACGCGGGTCTCGCCGTCGCCGCCGGTCCAGGCGACCGTGAGCTCGCCGAGCGGGTCCGGCTGGTCGAGGGCGACGGCCTTCTCCCGGTACAGCTCCAGGAGGGCGAGGAAGCGGGCGACGACGGTGAGGGTGTCCCCGGCGTCCTCGATCAGCTCCCGGAACCGCGCGGTGCCGCGCTCGCGCAGCAGGGCGGCGACGACGCCCGCCTGCTCCTGGACGCTGACCAGCGGGGCGTGGATGTGGTCCACGTACACCTGCGGGGCGGCCTTCGGCTGCAGGGCCTTCACGGCGAGCTTCGCGAACCCCTCGGCGCCGATCGAGATGACGACCTCGGGCAGCAGCTCGGCGTGGTGCGGCTCCAGGCCGACGGTCCGGGGGTGCCGCCGCCCCTCCGCCTCCCAGCGCTCCGCGAAGATCTCGGCGATCCGCTTGTACGCGCGGTACTGGAGGAGCCGGGCGAAGAGCAGGTCGCGGGCCTCCAGGAGGGCGAGGTCGGCCTCGTCCTCCACCTCGGCGGCGGGCAGCAGCCGGGCGGCCTTGAGGTCGAGCAGGGTGGCGGCGACGACCAGGAACTCGGTGGTCTGGTCGAGGTCGCCGTCCGGCCCGAGCGCCCGGAGGTGGGCCATGAACTCGTCGGTGACCTGCGAGAGCGCGACCTCGGTGACGTCCAGCTTGTGCTTGGTGATCAGCTGGAGCAGCAGGTCGAACGGCCCCTCGAAGTTGGCCAGCCGCACGGTGAACCGCCCGTCCCCCGCTTCGGGGCCCGGCTCCTCCGGCGGCGGTACGGCTCCGGGGGCGTCGCCCGGGACGGCCGCGGGTTCGGCGGCGGCCGGGGCGGGGGGTGCGGTCCCGGGGGCGCCGGAGGGCGGCCCGCCGCCCCGGCCCAGCGCGCGGCGGCGCGGTGGGCGGGACGTTTCGTCGGCGTGCGGGTGCATCGGGGCGGTTCCAGGGGTGCGGGGTCGGGGCCGCCCGCAGGGTACCGTCAGCGACCGCGCAGACGGCGGACGAGGATGCTCGCGTCGCCGCGGGACTCCAGGTCGGCCAGGACCACGGCGACCGCCTCGCGGACGATCCGGCCGCGGTCGACGGCGAGCCCGTGCTCGCCGCGCAGCACGAGCCGCGCGTGCTCCAGGTCCATCAGCTCCTCGGCGGAGACGTAGACCGTGATCTTCTCGTCGTGGCGTTCCCGCCCGCTGGGGCGCCGGTTGGTGGTCCGGCCCCGGCGCCGCGCGGGCGCGGCCGGCTGGGCGGCGGGCTTCGCGGGGGCCGCCTCGGTCTCCCGGGCGCGCGGCTCGGCCGCCTCCGAGCCGGCCGGGGCGTGCTCGGCGGAACCGGCGGCGGCGTCCGCTCCGGCGGCCGTGTCGCTCTCACCCGCCGGAGCGGGAACGGTTCGGCGGGGCGACGACGACTGCAGTGCCATCCCCCCGGTCGTACGGAAGAGTTCGTCGGCTCCGGGCAGACTCACTCGGCGTGACACCGGGCGAGCACCTCCCTGGCGAGCTGGCGGTAGGCGGCGGCGCCCACGGAGTTGGAGGCGTACGTGGTGATGGGCTCGCCGGCGACCGTGGTCTCCGGGAAGCGCACCGTCCGGCCGATCACCGTGTGGTAGACGTGGTCGTCGAACGCCTCGACGACCCGCGCCAGCACCTCGCGGGAGTGCACGGTCCGGGAGTCGTACATGGTGGCGAGGATGCCGTCGAGCTCCAGCTCGGGGTTGAGCCGCTCCTGGACCTTCTCGATGGTCTCGGTCAGCAGCGCGACGCCGCGCAGCGCGAAGAACTCGCACTCCAGCGGCACGATGACCTTGTGAGCCGCCGTCAGGGCGTTCACGGTCAGCAGGCCGAGCGAGGGCTGACAGTCGATCACGATGTAGTCGTAGTCGTTCATCAGCGGCTTGAGGGCGCGCTGGAGCGTGGACTCGCGCGCGACCTCGGAGACCAGCTGCACCTCGGCGGCGGAGAGGTCGATGTTGCTCGGCAGCAGGTCCATGTTGGGGACCGCCGTCTTGAGCAGGACCTCGTCCGCCGACATGCCCCGCTCCATGAGCAGGTTGTAGACGGTGAGGTCGAGCTCCATCGGGTTCACGCCGAGGCCGACCGACAGGGCTCCCTGCGGGTCGAAGTCGACGAGCAGCACCCGCCGTCCGTACTCGGCGAGCGCGGCACCCAGGTTGATGGTCGACGTGGTCTTGCCGACGCCGCCCTTCTGGTTGCACATCGCGATGATCTTGGCGGGACCGTGGTCGGTCAGCGGGCCCGGGATCGGGAAGTACGGCAGCGGCCGTCCGGTCGGGCCGATCCGCTCGCGGCGCTGGCGGGCAGCGTCGGGCGCGAGGGTGGCCGCGTACTCCGGGTCGGGCTCGTACTCGGCGTCGGGGTCGTAGAAGTGCCCCTCGGGCAGCTCGTCGTAGGCGGCGAAGTGGGTGGACTCTCGGCCCATCTCGTTGCCGGCCGTGGCGTTCACGTGTAGGCCGTCCATCGTCTTCAGCGTGTGGGGTGTCGTCATGGGCTGGTGCGTCGCGAAGGTCCGCACCGCGACGGAGCCGACCGGGGCACCTGGCGCACCGCTCCCGGGAGTAAATGTCGACTCATTCACAAGTCGTCTTACCTCCTTGGATGTGACCAGGAACATTTATCGATCTGTCAGCGTGGCACCATGCCGACGGTTGGCGACTCTATGGCGTGTCACCGGTCCGCAGCAACACAATCGCCCGGACCCGGCCCGTTGTGTCGGCAACCGAACACGCCTCTGTCAAGGGTGCGCAGCCGTGCATCCACACGTTTCAGGGGTGTGCGAAACGGTTAAAGGGTTACGTTCGAGGCGAGTTGACCGAACGTTTTGGCGTGGCCGGAGACACAGCCGGCCGGACCTTGTCGAACAAGGTCCGGCCGGGTGCGTGACATTGACGGCGGGCGTTGACGGGGCGTCACCGGCGCCGTCGGGAGCCGCTGCGGGCTCAGCCGATGAGGGAGCTCAGCTCGACGTGGTCGTAGCCGTGCGCCTCGGCGACCTCCTTGTAGACGACCTTGCCGTCGTGGGTGTTGAGGCCCAGGGCGAGGGCGGCGTCGCGGCGGAGCGCCTCGGCCCAGCCGTTGTTCGCCAGCGACACGATGTAGGGCAGCGTGGCGTTGGTGAGGGCGTAGGTGGAGGTGTTCGGGACGGCGCCGGGCATGTTGGCGACGCAGTAGAAGACCGAGTCGTGGACCTGGAAGGTCGGGTCGGCGTGGGTGGTCGGGTGCGAGTCCTCGAAGCAGCCGCCCTGGTCGATCGCGATGTCGACAAGGACACTTCCAGGCTTCATCTTGGCGACGAGCTCGTTGGTGACCAGCTTCGGGGCCTTGGCGCCCGGGATGAGGACGGCGCCGATGACGAGGTCGGCCTCGACGACGGCCTTCTCCAGCTCGAAGGCGTTGGAGACGACGGTCTGCACCTTGGTGCCGAAGATCTTGTCGGCCTCGCGGAGCTTGTTGATGTCCTTGTCGAGCAGGGTCACGTGGAAGCCCATGCCGACGGCGATCTGCACGGCGTTCCAGCCGGAGACGCCACCGCCGATGACGACGGCCTTGCCGGCGTGGGTGCCGGGGACGCCGCCGGGGAGCACGCCGCGGCCGCCGGCCGAGCGCATCAGGTGGTACGCGCCGACCTGCGGGGCCAGCCGGCCCGCGACCTCGGACATCGGGGCGAGCAGCGGGAGCGCGCGGTTCGCGGTCTCGACCGTCTCGTAGGCGATGGCGGTGGTGCCGGACTCCAGGAGGGCGTCCGTGCACTCCTTGGAGGCGGCCAGGTGCAGGTAGGTGAAGAGCGTCTGGTCCTTGCGGAGGCGGTGGTACTCCTCCGCGATCGGCTCCTTGACCTTGAGGAGCAGGTCGGCGGTGGCCCAGACCTCGTCCGCGGTGGCGAGGATCTCGGCGCCGGCCGCGACGTACTCCGCGTCCGTGATCGAGGAGCCGACGCCGGCGTTCTGCTCGATGAAGACCTGGTGGCCGTTGCGGACGAGCTCGTGGACACCGGCGGGGGTGATGGCCACGCGGAACTCGTTGTTCTTGACCTCGCGGGGGATGCCGACCTTCATCGTCGATCACGGTCCTTGAATCAGGGGGATAACTGGTGCACTGCGATACATACCCGGATGCACTGCGGCGCACCGGGGCAGACCACGTTCGAACGCGGCGGAACCAGTCTAATGAAGGAGTTCCCGCTGTCTAGCCTTTCAAAGTACTAATCTTCAGCAGACCCACTGCGGATTTCGTAGGCAGAGTCTTCCGTTTCCAGCAGACGGTCCGCGGCGGCCCGGTGCAGCCGCGCCGCGGCGGGGTCGCCGAGCCGGTCCAGGGTGTCGGCGAGCCGCAGCTGGAGCGCCGCCTGGAGCCGGGTGTCCCGGGCCCGGCGGGCCCACTCGACCGCCTCCTCGCAGGTCCGCAGGCTCTCCTCGGGCCGCCCCGCGTACTCCTGGACCCGGGCCGCCTCGCTCAACGCCCGTGCGTGGCCCGGGAGATCGCCGAGCCTGCGGTAGCCGGACGCCGCCGCCCGCCAGTGCCGCAGCGCCTCCCCGTACCGCCCGGCATAGGTGTGCACGGCGCCGAGCCGGGCGTACAGCCGGGCCTGGTCGGCGCGCTCGTCGTGGGCGAGGCGCTGGGCGAGGGCGCGGCCGTACCAGTCGCCGGCCCGCTGCCAGTCGCCGAGCTCCTGATAGCTGCCGCCTACGGATTCCATCGCGCGACCGGTCGCGTACGGGTCATTTGCCTGCCTTCCGGCCTCCCACGCCGACCGATATCGCAGCAGCGCGTCCTGGGTGCGTCCCGTCCGGGCGTCCAGGTCGCCCAGGTTCAGCAGCGCCGCGGCCCGCTCCCGGTGCAGTCCGCGCCGCTCGGCCACGTCCAGGACCAGCCGGTGCAGCCCGTACAGGTCGGGCGCCGCGGCCTCGGCGCCCTGGTGCGCGGTGAGCGCCCGCACCAGGGAGGCGATGAGCCGGCGGGCGAGGGTGTCGAGCTCCCCGTCCGCGACCGCCATGCGGGCGCAGGCCAGCAGCGCCGGGCGGCGCGAGGCCAGCCAGCGGGCGGCGTCCTCGGTGGTGGGGAAGCGCAGGGCGCGCGGCAGTCCGGCGAGCTTGCGCCGGGCCGGGGAGCCCTCGGGTTCGGTGACTGCACGGCAGGACTGGAGGAGCCGTACGGTCCGCTCCAGCATCCGGGCCCGGGCGAGCTGCACCTCGGCGGGCCGGTCGCGCTCCTCCAGCTGGGCGCGAAGGAGGGGGACGAGATGGCCGGGGGCCTCGTACTCGCCGTCGGCGGCCTCGGTGACCAGACCCAGGCGGGCGAAGTCCGCGAGGGTGGTCGCCGCCGCCGACACCGAGCAGCCGGCCAGGGCGGAGGCCGTGTGGGCGTCGGCCCGGCCGAGCGGGGCGAGCGCCAGGTAACGCAGTATCCGGGCGGCCGGCTGGGGCAGCGCCTGGTGGGCGAGGAGGAAGGCCCGGGTGAGGGGATCGCCGGTCAGGCCGCGGAGCCGTTTGGCGAGGTCGGCGACGGAGGTCTCGGGCCGGCCGGCCAGCCAGCCGCCGGCCAGCACCACCGCCGCGGGCAGCCCGCCGCACTCCTCGACCAGCGCCTCGGCGGCCTGCGGGTCGACGGTGATCCGGACCGAGCCGGTCGCGGAGGTCAGCAGCTCGATGGCCGACTTCGGGTCGAGCCCGCCGAGGGTGCACGGGCGTACGTCCGGGATGCCGGTGAGCGGGCCGCGGGCCACCGCGACGACCAGGGCGTCGGGGTTGTCCGGGAGCAGCGGGTCGGCCTGCTCGGCGTCGACGGCGTCGTCGAGCAGCAGCACCGCCCTGCGGGTCCCGAGCGCTTCGCGGACCAGCTCGGTCAGCTCGTCCTCGGCGGCGCCGGGCGGCTCGGCGACCCCGAGGTCGCGGAGGAGTTCGCGGGCGGCGCGGGCGGTGGGGACGGGTTCGCCGCCGGGCTCGCTGAGCCGGGCGCGGTAGACGCCGTCGGGGTAGCGGTCGGCGATGGAGGCGATCAGCTCCTCGGCGAGCGCGGTCCGGCCGGAGCCGGGCCGGCCGGCGACGAGGAGGACACGGGCGCGGGGCTCCTTGCGGCCGGTGAGGGTGTCCAGGCCGGTCCGCTCGATGTCGGCGCGCAGGGCCTTCAACTCCCGCTGCCGGCCGTAGAACTGCCGGCTGCCGGCCGTTGCCACCGCCTGATCCGTCACGGGCCACGCTCCCGTCCACCTGCGCACGAGCCGATCCCGCGGGGGTCTCCGCACGGGCGTGTACGAGCGTAGTTCAGCGCCTGGTACGGACCCGGTGGAGCGCGGCGGACACATCCCCCGATCGGATCAGCCGACAGTCACACCGGCCGCTCCGCCGTTCCGTCGGGGGCACGTGCCGGCGCGGCACGTGCCCGCACGGAGGTGCCGGAGGGCGCTACGCCTCGAAGGGGCGGGCCGGCCAGGGCGCGTCGGCGGGGCGCAGCGCGTCGAGGCCGTCGCCCGCGCGCGCCGCCACCAGCGACAGCACGCCCACCACCAGGCAGTTGTTGTGCAGCTCGCCGGCGAGTACCCCGCGCACCAGCTCGTCCAGCGGGACCCGCGCGACCTCCATGTCGGCCTCCTCCTCGGCGACCTCGAACCGCGCCCCCTCCGCCTCGGCGAGGTCGCGCGCCAGGAAGATCCGTACCGCCTCGTCGCAGCCGCCGGGGGTGGTGTAGACGTCGGTCAGGACCCGCCACTCCCCCGCCTTGGCGTGCGCCTCCTCGTACAGCTCGCGCTGGGCGGCGTGCAGCGGGTTCTCGCCGGGCACGTCGAGCAGGCCGGCCGGGATCTCCCACAGCTTCTGCCGCACGGGGTGGCGGTACTGCCGCAGCACCAGCACCCGGTCCTCGTCGTCCAGGGCCAGCACGGCCACGGAGCCCGGGTGGACCTGGTAGTCGCGGCGGACGACCGAGCCGTCCGGCATGACCACGTCGTCGGTGCGGACACTCGTCTTGTTGCCCTTGAAGGGGAGGGCGGAGGCGACGACGCGCCACTCCTCCGGGGCGTCCTGCACGTGCATCGGTAGTCCTTCCACAGACGAGAGCCGGGGTGCGCGTCCTCGTGCGAGAACCCGTACCCCGGCTACGTTAACGCGCCGTACTACTTCGCCGTCCCGTTCGCCGTCTTGCGCTCGACGGCCGCCTTGACCAGGCCCGCGAAGAGCGGGTGGGGGCGGGTCGGGCGGGACTTCAGCTCCGGGTGCGCCTGGGTGGCGACCAGGTAGGGGTGGATCTCCTTCGGGTACTCGACGAACTCGACGAGCTTGTTGTCCGGGGAGGTGCCGGAGAAGACCAGGCCGGCCTTCTTCTCCAGCTCCGCGCGGTACGCGTTGTTCACCTCGTAGCGGTGGCGGTGGCGCTCCTCGACGTACGGCTCGTCGCCGTAGGTCGCGCGGACCACCGAGCCCTCGGCGAGCTTCGCCGGGTAGAGGCCCAGGCGCATGGTGCCGCCGAGGTCACCGGCGCCCTCCACGTAGGCCAGCTGCTCCTCCATCGTGGAGACGACGGGGTGCGCGGTGGCCGGGTCGAACTCGGTGGAGTTGGCCTCGGGGATGCCCGCCAGGTTCCGGGCCGCCTCGATGACGATGCACTGGAGGCCGAGGCAGATGCCGAGCAGCGGCACCTTGTGCTCGCGGGCGTACTGGATGGCACCGACCTTGCCGGACACGCCGCGGTCGCCGAAGCCGCCGGGGATCAGGATGGCGTCGCAGTCGCCGAGCTGCTTCTCGGCTCCGGCCTGGGTCTTGCAGTCGTCGGAGGTGACCCACTTGACCTTGACCCGCGCCTTGTTGGCGAAGCCGCCGGCGCGCATGGCCTCGGTGACCGAAAGGTAGGCGTCGGGCAGGTCGATGTACTTGCCGACGAGCGCGACGGTGACCTCGTGCTCCGGGTTGTGGACGCGGTCGAGGAGGTCCTCCCAGACGGTCCAGTCCACGTCGCGGAAGGGCAGGTCGAGCTTGCGCACCACGTAGGCGTCGAGGCCCTCGGAGTGCAGCACCTTCGGGATGTCGTAGATCGACTTGGCGTCGATGGCGGCGACCACGGCGGCCTCGTCGACGTCGCACATCAGCGAGATCTTGCGCTTGATGGCGGTGGGGACCTCGCGGTCGGCGCGCAGCACGATCGCGTCGGGCTGGATGCCGATGTTGCGCAGCGCGGCGACCGAGTGCTGGGTCGGCTTGGTCTTCAGCTCGCCGGACGGGCCGATGTAGGGCAGCAGCGAGATGTGCACGACGAAGACGTTGTCGCGGCCGACCTCGTGGCGGACCTGGCGGACGGTCTCCAGGAACGGCAGCGACTCGATGTCGCCGACCGTACCGCCGACCTCGGTGATGACGACGTCGACGTCGTCGGTCGCCATGCGGCGGATCCGGGACTTGATCTCGTTGGTGATGTGCGGGATGACCTGCACGGTGTCGCCGAGGTACTCGCCGCGCCGCTCCTTGGCGATGACCTGCGAGTAGACCTGGCCGGTGGTGACGTTCGCCGAGCCGTCGAGGTCGACGTCGAGGAAGCGCTCGTAGTGGCCGATGTCCAGGTCGGTCTCGGCGCCGTCGTTGGTGACGAACACCTCACCGTGCTGGAACGGGTTCATCGTGCCCGGGTCGACGTTGAGGTACGGGTCGAGCTTCTGCATCGTGACCCGCAGGCCCCGGGCCTTCAGGAGCGCACCCAGGCTGGAGGCGGTGAGGCCCTTGCCGAGGGAGGAGGCGACACCCCCGGTGACGAAGATGTGCTTGGTCGTCGTGGTGTTGGGCGGCATCGCCAAGAGGGGGCTCCCGTGGTCGCGTTCTGGAGGTGCGAGGCGGCTGGTCCTCCGGAAGAATCGGGGGTGCCGTCGCTGCGGTTTCGGGGGTTTCGGCTGGCGCCGTTTCCCACCGGTCCACGGGGTACCAGGGTATCAGTGACCGCAGGAGACCGCTTCCGGCCACACGGCCGGCACGCCCGCCGACCGGGTGGGACGGGGTGCGGCGGGGCGTTCCGGGGCCGCCCGGCGGGGGTCCGGGGGCAGGGAGGGAGGAGACGCGTTCACCCATTCGGAGCAGCGCGTTACGTGGGTGATCACCACGGTCATTAGGGTGCGGACCATCCCGCCCGGTCTCGTCCCGGGCGGCCGGCCGACGGCACCACCCCCGCCCGTGGAACCGGACGGGGAGTCCGTGTCGCCTCCCCTCGACCCGTTGCCGGAGCCGGCCATCCCGCACACTGGCACCGCGGGCACCTCTCGCAACTCGCAACATCTGCTGCAGGCGCCCCGAGGGGCGGACAGGCCGTTCGACTGGAGTGAAGCACGTGGCCGGGCGTATCGAGGATTACGCACTCATCGGGGACATGCAGACCGCGGCGCTGGTCTGCCGGGACGGCAGCGTCGACTGGCTCTGCCTGCCCCGCTTCGACTCGCATGCCGTCTTCGCGGCCCTGCTCGGCACCGAGGAGCACGGCTTCTGGCGGGTCGGCCCGGCCGGCCCGGAGGACGCCGAGCCGGCCCCCGCCGACCGCCGCCGCTACCGGGGCGACTCGCTGATCCTGGAGTCGGAGTGGGACACCCCGCGCGGCACGGTCCGGGTGACCGACTTCATGCCGCCGCGCGACGGCGCGCCGCAGCTGATCCGGATCGTGGAGGGGGTCAGCGGCCGGGTGCCGATGCGCTCGGCGCTGCGGATGCGGTTCAGCTACGGCCGGATCGTGCCCTGGGTGCACAAGGTCGGCGAGCGGACGGTCGCGGTGGCCGGGCCGGACTCGGTGTGGTTCGACACCGACACCGAGACCCACGGCGAGCACCTGACGACCTACTCCGAGTTCACCGTCACCCCCGGTGACCGGATCGCCCTCACCCTGTCCTGGCAGCCGTCGCACAAGGAGCCGCCGGCGCTGCCGGACCCCGAGGGCTCGCTGGAGGCGACCGCCGCGTTCTGGCGCGAGTGGGTCGGGCACTGCACGTACCACGGCCCCTACCGGGAGGCCGTCGTCCGCTCGCTGATCACCCTGAAGGCGCTGACGTACGCGCCGACCGGCGGCATCGTCGCCGCGCCGACGACCTCGCTGCCGGAGGAGATCGGCGGCGTACGGAACTGGGACTACCGCTACACCTGGCTCCGGGACGCGGCCATCACCCTCTCCTCGATGCTGCGCACCGGCTACCGCGAGGAGGCCCGCGCCTGGCGGGACTGGCTGCTGCGCGCGGTCGCGGGCGACCCGGAGAACCTGCAGATCATGTACGGCATCGCGGGCGAGCGGGAGCTCGGCGAGGCGGAGCTGGACTGGCTGCCGGGGTACGAGAACTCCGGCCCGGTGCGGGTCGGCAACGGCGCCGCGAGCCAGCTCCAGCTCGACGTGTACGGCGAGGTCACCGAGGCCCTGCACCTGGCGCACATGACGGGCCTGTCCCGCAACGACTACGCCTCGCTGCTCCAGATCAAGCTGATCCAGTACCTGGAGAAGAACTGGAACCAGCCCGACGAGGGCATCTGGGAGGTCCGCGGTCCGCGCCGGCACTTCACCCACTCGAAGGTGATGGCGTGGGTGGCGGTGGACCGCACGATCAAGCTGATCGAGTCGGGGGACGCGGACGGACCGCTGGAGCGCTGGCGGGCGCTGCGCGACGAGATCCACCGGGACGTCTGCGAGAAGGGCTACGACAAGGAGCGGAACACCTTCACCCAGTCGTACGGCTCCAAGGAGCTGGACGCGTCGCTGCTGCTGATCCCGCAGATGGGCTTCCTGCCGCCGGACGACAAGCGGGTCATCGGCACGATCGAGGCGATCCAGCGGGAGCTGTCCACCGAGGACGGCTTCGTGCTGCGCTATCCGACGGCCGGCGAGGAGGCGGGCGTCGACGGTCTGGAGGGCGACGAGGGCGCGTTCCTGGCGTGTTCCTTCTGGCTCGCCGACGACCTGGCGATGATCGGCCGGGTCGACGAGGCCCGCACCCTCTTCGAGAAGCTGCTGGCGCTCCGCAACGACCTGGGGCTGCTCGCCGAGGAGTGGGACGCCCGGCTCCAGCGGCAGGTGGGCAACTTCCCGCAGGCGTTCAGCCACGTGCCGCTGATCGACACGGCGCTGCGGCTGACCGCGAGCGGCGCCTACGGCGGCTGAGGGGCGGCGGGCGGGGGCCGGACCTACGATGAAGGTGTCCTGGCCCCCGCATGGAAGGGGGGGCTTCCGATGGCTCCCCAGTTCACCGTTCCGGACACCGCCCTGGCCGGGCTCCGCGAGGACCTGGCCGGTGAGGTCCTGGTCCCCGGGGACCCGGGCTACGACGCGGCGAGGGCCGTCCACAACGGCATGATCGACCGCCGGCCGGCCGTGATCGCCGGGTGTACGACGCCGGCGGACGTGACCAACGCGGTCCTCTTCGCGCGCGAGACGGGGCTGCCGGTCGCGGTGCGCGGCGGCGGCCACAGTGTCGCCGGGGCGTCCGTCGTGGACGGCGGCCTGGTGATCGACCTGCGCGCGATGCACGCCGTGGTCGTGGACCCGGAGCACAGGACGGTACGGGCCGAGGGCGGCGCGACGATCGGGCACGTCGACCGGGCCACCCAGCCGTTCAGGCTCGCGACCACCGGCGGCCGGGTCTCCACGACGGGGATCGGCGGCTTCACGCTGGGCGGCGGTTCCGGCTGGCTGGAGCGCGCGTTCGGGCTGGCCTGCGACAACCTGCTGGCCGCCGAGCTGATCACGGCCGAGGGCAGGCATGTGGTGGCGAGCGCGGAGGAGAACCCGGAGCTGTTCTGGGCGCTGCACGGCGGGGGCGGCAACTTCGGGGTGGTGACCTCGCTGACGCTGCGGCTCCACGAGCTGCCGGTGATGAGCTTCGCGCTGCTGCTGTTCCCGCCGCGTTCCGGGCCGGCGGTGGCGGCGGCGTACCGGGCGCTGGCGGAGACGATGCCGGACCAGGCGGGCGGCGGGGTGCTGTACTTCCCGGCGCCGCCGGAGCCGTTCGTGCCGGCGCATCTGGTGGGCGAGCTGGTGGTGGCGGCGCTGGTGACGTTCGCCGGGCCGGTGGCGGGCGTCCGGGAGCTGGCGGGCCCGCTGACGGCGCTGCGGCCGGTGGTGGAGGTGGTGCGGGAGATCCCGTACGCCGATCTGCAGTGCATGCTGGACGACCCGCCGGGGCTGCGGAACTACTGGTCGGCGGAGTACCTGAGCGGTTTCCCGGACGAGGCGGTGGCGGTGTACTGCGCCCGGGGCGAGCGGATCCCGGCGGGTACGGCGGCGCAGCACGTGCTGTTCCCGCTGGGCGGCGCGGTGGCCCGCGGCGCGGCGGACCACCCGCTGCCGTGGCGTACCGCGCCCTGGGTCGTGCACCCGTTCGCGACCTGGGAGGATCCGGCCCTGGACGGGCCGGCGATCCAGTGGGTGCACGACGTGCGGACGGACATGCGGCCGTGGTCGACGGAAGCGGTGTACCTCAACTTCATCGGCGCGGAGGGCGAGCGGCGGGTGCTGGCCGGTTTCGGTCCGGACGCCTACCCGCGGCTCGCCGCCGTGAAGGCCGCGTACGACCCCGGCAACGTCTTCCGCCTCAACCACAACATCGCGCCGGCCGAGGCGGCCTGACGGCTACCGGAGGGCGTCGATCACCTCCTTCGCGGCCCGCTCGCCCTCGGTGGCGCCGCCCTCCATGAAGCCCTGGAAGTCGTACGAGCAGTGCTCGCCGCCGATGTGGACGTTGCCCTGGGCGGTGCCCTCGTAGCCGGCGTACCGGTGGAGGTAGCCGACCGGCCAGCAGGAGTAGGCGCCCAGCGCGCGGGGGTTCTTGTGCCAGGCGGAGAGCTGGGCGCGGCCGTTCCAGGCGCGGGAGGTGCCGGGGAAGAAGGTGTCGATCCCGGCGAGGTAGCGGCCGACGAGGGTCCGCACGTAGGGGTCGGCCTCGGTGGAGAAGGGTCCGGCGGGGTCGAGGTTCCGGGCGAGGCTGCCGCCGTTGTACTGGATGAGGATGCCGCCGGTGCCGCCCTGGATCTTGGTGGTGTCCCAGGTCTGCTGGACGTCCAGGTCGGTGAAGCAGTCGCCGGCGGAGACGCCGGGCCAGGGGCCGGTGCCGCGCCAGGGGCGGGTGCCGAACTGCATGTTGAGCTTGGTGCAGTGGCCCATGCGGGCGTCCCGCAGCAGGTTCGTCATCAGCGGGTCGAAGCCGGCCCGGGTGAGGTCGAGCTGCTTGAGGATCGGCAGCGGGACGCAGAGGACGGTGTGGTCGGCGGTGACGGTGCGGGTGGTGCCGGCCTCGGTGAAGGTGAGGGTCTGGGTGCCGTCGGCGTTGGCGCGGACGGCCTGGAGGGTCCAGCCCATGCGGAGGGTGCCGGGGTCGAGCGCGCCGGCGATGGCGTTCGGGAGCCGGTCGTTGCCTCCGGTGATGTGGTAGCGCTCGTTGGACAGGCCCCAGACGTTGAAGTTGCCGGGATTGGTCTGGTAGCCCATGAGCAGGACGAGGGCGAGCGAGGACTGCTCGGTGGTGTCGGCGCCGTACTCGACGTTGTAGGCGACGTCGATGAACCGGCCGAGCGGCGAGGCGTGTCCGCCGGGGACGCGGGTCTCGATCCACTCGTACACCGACATGTCGTCGAGGGCGGTGCCGGCGGGCGTGGTCGCGTTCCACTTCACCTCGCCCGCTGCGATCAGGTCGCGGTGGAGCGCCTGGTAGACGCCGTTGAAGTCCTCGTCGGCCTGGTGGCGGGGGTAGTAGCCGCCGTCGAACCAGAGGACCTCCTCGGCGCCGTTGGGTCCGCCGCCGAGGAAGTCCTCGGTGGGCAGGCCGAAGCGGCGGCAGAGTTCCAGCATCTTCTTGTGGCTGGTGTCGATGAGCTCGCCGCCGATCTCGGAGGTCTGCCCGTAGGCCCAGTGGCCGCGCTGGGTCCACATCCGGCCGCCGACGCGGGCCGGGTCGGCCTCGTACAGGACGGGGCTGAGGCCGGCGTCCTGGAGGGTGAGGGCGGCGGTGAGCCCGGCGATGCCGGCGCCGACGACCGCGACCCGGGCGTCGGACCGCACCGGCGGGTCGGGGACGGCTGCCGCGGCGGGGGCGGCTGCTCCGGCGGAGACCGCGATTCCGGCCGCGGCTGCGGCCTTGAGGAGGGTGCGGCGGCCGAGCGGGTCGCCGCGCAGGCCGCGGAGTTCGTCGACGGGGAGGCCGAGCCGGCGGGCGTCGGCGTGGTCGGCGGCGAGGCGGTTCAGGAGGTGCATCGGGTTGGTGCGTGCCATGGGGCGCTCCTGGAGGGGTGGGTGAGGGGGTCAGCCGTGCGTGGCGGGTACGGGCTCCGCCTGCTCGTCGTCGCGTTCGGCGGCGTCCTCCAGGACGATCCGGCCGATGATCTCGTACCGCGCGGGCTGCCGGGCCTTGAGGTAGAGGCCGAGTCCGAGGCCGCCGAAGAAGACCGCGCCGACGATCCACGGGATCGCCTTGAAGAACAGGGAGTCGGCGGCGAGTCCGGCCGCGGTCTCCATGTTGACGACGAGGAGGACGACGACGGCGGTCATGCCGACGCCGCCGAGGAGCGGGGCCGTGAGGGTCTTGAACCAGTGCCGGTCCTCGGGGTGGTTCTTGCGGAAGTAGCCGATGACGGCGAAGGAGCAGAGCGTCTGGACGATGAGGATGGCCATCGTGCCGAGGATCGCGAGCAGCGTGTACAGGTGGATGTAGGGGTCCTGGCCGGTGAGCCAGAAGGCGCCGACGAGGAGGACGGCGATGGCGCTCTGGGTGAAGGAGGCGATGAACGGGGAGCCGTGCCGGCGGTGGGTGCGGCCCAGCGCCGGGTGGAGGAAGCCCTCGCGGCCGATGGCGTAGAGGTAGCGGGAGGCGCACTGGTGGAAGGCCATGCCGCAGGCGAAGGAGCCGGTGAGCAGCAGCCACTGGAAGGCGTCGACGGCCCAGGCGCCGATGTAGGTCTGGGTGGGCGCGAAGAAGAGGTCGAGCGGGCTGGCGGAGGAGGAGAGCTCCACGGACCCGGCGAGGCCGTTGCCGGCGATCGTCATCCAGGAGACGTAGATGTAGAAGAGGCCGACGCCGATGACGGAGATGAGGGTGGCGCGGGGGATGACGCGCTTGGGGTCGCGGGACTCCTCGCCGTACATGGCAGTCGACTCGAAGCCGACCCAGGACCAGAAGGCGAAGAAGAGGCCGAGGCCGGCGGAGGCGCCGGTGAAGGCGTTCTTCGGGTTGACCGGCTCGACGGGGATGCCGTCGGGGCCGCCGCCGTGGAGGAGGACGGCGGTGGCGACCGCGAAGAGGACGGCGATCTCCGCGATGAGCATGACGCCGAGCGCCTTGGCGGTCAGGTTGATGTCGAAGTACGACAGGACGGCGGTGACGGCGAGCATGGCCGCCGCGTACAGGATCCACGGCAGGTCGACGCCGAGCTGGTCGGCGACGGTGGTCTTCGCGAAGTAGGCGAAGACGCCGACGATGGACGCCTCGAAGACGATGTAGGCGAGGACGGCGAGCATGCCGGAGGCCATGCCGGCGATCCGGCCGAGGCCGTGCGAGATGTAGCCGTAGAAGGCGCCGGCGGCGGTGATCCGCTTGGCCATGGCCACGTAGCCGACGGAGAAGACGGTGAGGACGAGGGTGGCGAAGAGGTAGCCGGCGGGGGCGCCGGTGCCGTTGCCGAAGCCGACGGCGATGGGGAGGTTGCCGGTCATGGCGGTGATCGGCGCGGCGGTGGCCACGGCCATGAAGACGACGCCGACGAGTCCGACGGAGTTCGCCTTGAGCCGGTCGACGCGCGTGGCCGGCTGCGGGGTGGAGGTGTCTGCCATGGCGGGAGAGCATCCACCGGAGTGACGTAGGCCACAAGCGACATTCGGTCATACAAATCCCGCCGCGCCCCGACGAGTTGTCGCCCCTGTGTGCGAGCGGACCCGGCCCGTGACCGCGGTGAGATGTCCAGGAAACACCGTGGGCGATACCGTCCGCCCATGGACACGCAGGGCGGCATCACCGTACAACGGGCACTCGAACTCCCGGGGCTCCGCAGCGGCCTCCCGGAGGTCGTCGCCGGCGCCGACCGGCTCCAGCGGACCGTGCGGTGGGTGCACGCGGGCGAGGTGCCGAACATCGCGTCGCTGCTGAAGGGCGGCGAGCTGCTGCTGACCACGGGTCTGGGCCTGGGCACCCGCCCGGCCGAGCAGCGGGCCTTCGTGCGGCGCCTCGCCGACCGGGGCATCGCGGCGCTCGTCGTGGAGCTCGGCCCGCGCTTCGCCCGGCTGCCGGCGACGATAGTGGAGACCGCCCGGACCGCCGGGCTGCCGCTGGTCCAGCTCCACCGCGAGGTGCCGTTCGTCGCGGTCACGGAGGAGATCCACACCGAGATCGTCAACGGCCACTACGCGCTCCAGCGGCGGGCCGAGGAGATCCACCGGCAGTGCACGGAGGCGCTGCTCGGCGGCGGCGGGGTCCCGCAGGTGCTGCGGATCCTGTCCGGCTTCGCCGCGAACCCGGTCTTCCTGGAGACGGCCGACGGGCAGCTGCTGTACGCGGCGGGCACCGACGCCGGTCCGGCGGACCCGCTCCAGGTCTGGGACGGGCTCCGCGGCCAGCGCGCGGCCCGCGAGTCGGGCCCGCCGACCGGCACGGTCCTCGTCGACGTGCCCGGCGGAGGACCCGGTACGGGTTCGGTGCGGGCCCGGCTGGTGCTGCTCGCGGTCTCCGGCGCCCTCTCCCCCGTCCACCGGATGGCCGCCGAGCGCGCCGCCGGCCTGCTCGCGGTCGTCCTCATGCAGGCCCGGCAGGAGGAGGAGCTGGCGGCGCGCGGCCGGGGCGACTTCCTGACGGACCTGGCGGAGGGCCGGATCTCGGCGGAGGACGCGCCGGCGCAGGCCCGGGTGCTGGGCTTCCGGCCGGGCGAGGGCCCGCTGCTGCCGGTCGTGATGCGGCTGGCCCCGGAGCTCTCCCCGTCCGGCAGCTGGGCGCTGCTCGCGCGGGCCGTCCACGAGGAACTGGCGTCCGTCGGCGTGCCCGCGCTGCTCGGCGTCCGGCCGGTGGAGGGCCGGGTGCCACTGCTGCTGGGGCTGCGCTCCGAGTCGGAGCGGACGGCGGTCGCCGACCGGGTCGCGGCGGCGCTGCGGGCCGGGGTGGAGCGGGCCGGCCTGGAGGGCGCCGGGGCGCACCCGCCGGTGGTGGTGGTCGGCATGGCCGGCGGCTGGGCGGCGGCGTCGGCGGGGCTGCGGCACGCGGCGGAGACGGCGACGGCCGCGCAGGGGCTGACCGACCGGCCCTGGTACGACGCCCGGCGCCTCGACATCGACCTGCTGCTGTGGCGGCTGCGCGACCACCCGGACCTGGCGGCCTTCGTCGACCGGGCGATCGGGCCGCTCCGGGACCACGACCGCACCTCCCGGCCGCCGCTGCTGCCGACGCTGGAGACGTATCTGGCGCACGCCGGCCGCAAGGCGGAGACGGCCCGGGAGCTGCACCTCAACCGCCAGACGCTCTACAACCGGCTGGCCCGGATCTCGGAGCTCCTCGGCACGGACCTGGACGACCCGCAGACGGTGCTGGCGCTGTCGCTGGCGCTGCGGGCCCGCCGGCACACGCCGTAGGACCCGGGGGCGGTCAGCGGGCGGACAACTCGTCGTAGACGCTGAGGACGTGGGCGAGGGTGTCGTCCTCCGACGGCCACGTCCCGGCCTGGACCCGGCCCGCCGCCGCGAGGTCCATCCGCCGCTCCTCGTCCTCCAGGAGCCCCCGGACGGCCTCGGCGAGGGCGCGGGCGTCGCCGTACGGCACCAGTTCGGCGGCGTCGCCGACGAGTTCGGGGACGCCGCCGACGGCGGTGGCGACCAGCGGGACGCCGAGCCGCAGCGCCTCCTGGGCGAGCGGCGAGCGCGCCTCCCAGCGGGACGGCAGCACCGCGACGTCGGCGGCGGCGAGGAGTTCGGCGACGTCGTCGCGGCGCCCGACGATCCGGACGGCGAGCCCTTCGGCGACGATCCGCCGCTGGAGCGCGGCCCGTTCGCGGCCCTCGCCGGCGATGACGAGCAGCGGCGGGGGCGCCAGCTCCCGCCAGGCGCGCGCCGCGTCGAGCAGCGTGCCGTACCCGCGGCCGGGTTCGAGCGCGCCGACCGCCATGAGCAGCGGCCGGTCGACGGCGCCGAGTTCGGCCCGGGCCTTGCCGTCCTGGAGGCAGACGGGGCCGCGCGGGGCGGGCAGGGTGACGGGGGCGAGCCGGGCGTCGCGGGCGCCGCGCCGGCGGGCCCGGTCGACGAGGTCGGAGGAGGTGGCGAGGACGACGTCCGCGGCCCGGGCGGTACGCCGTTCCAGGAGCCGGACGAGTCCGCCGCGGGGTCCGTCGGCGGGCGGGCGGCCGTGCCAGGTGGTGACGAGCGCGGTGCGGGCGAGCCCGACGCCGCCGGAGACGGCGAGCGCGGCCCGGACGGAGGCGTGCAGGCCGTGCGCGTGGACGACGTCGGCGCCGATGCAGGCGTTGCGGAGCGCGGCGACGGTCGCGGGGTCGTTGCGCCGGGGCAGCGGCACGACGTGCGCGCCGGCGCCGGAGTAGTCGTAGAGGCGGTCGAGTTCGGCCGGGGCGCACACGGTCACCCGGACGCCCCTCGCCACCAGCCCCGAGGCGAGTGATCGGACGTGCGCGCTGCTGCCCGCGCTGCCGCCGCCCAGCACCTGGACCGTACGGAGCTGTGTCACGCGCCCAAGGATGCCAGTCCGGGCGGCCGACCGTACGCACGTTCCGGCACCGACACCGCATCGTTCCCGTGTCCGAGCGCCGCCCCGCCCTCCCGGTTCACCCGACCGAGCGAGCGCGCGCCCTCACGGCGCGCGCCCCCTGGTGGCTCGCGGCGCCCGGACGACGGCCCGGGCCCCGCCTCAGCCGTCGGCCCTGGCCGTGGCCAGCAGCTCCTCCGCGTGGGCGCGGGCGGTCTCCGAGTCCTCCTGGCCGGCCAGCATCCGGGACAGCTCCCGGACCCGCTCCTCGCCCTCCAGGACGGTGACGCCGGACCGGGTCACGGACCCGTCGTTGGTCTTCTCGACCAGCAGCTGCCGGTCGGCGAAGGCCGCCACCTGCGGAAGGTGCGTCACGACCACGACCTGCGCGGTCTTCGCGAGCTTCGCGAGCCGCCGGCCGATCTCCACGGCCGCCTTGCCGCCGACGCCCGCGTCGACCTCGTCGAAGAGGTACGTCGGCACCGGGTCGACCCCGGCGAAGACCACCTCGACCGCGAGCATCACCCGCGACAGCTCACCCCCGGACGCGCCCTTGGCGATCGGCCGCGGCGGCGCACCCGGGTGCGGGGCGAGCAGCAGCTCGACCTCGTCGGCGCCGGCCGGCCCGTACACCACCCGCCGCCCGCCGACCTCGACGCCCGCGGCCTCGTCCAGCGCCTCGGTCTGCCGGATGTCGAACGACACCCGGGCGTGCGGCATGGCCAGCGACGCCAGCTCGGCGGTGACCGCCCGCGCGAACCGGTCCGCGGCCTCCACCCGGGCGTCGGTGAGCCGCTGCGCGAGGACGGACAGCTCGTCGCGGAGCCGGTCCCGCTCGGCGGTCAGCTCCTCGATCCGGTCGTCGTCGCCGTCCAGCTCCAGCAGCCGCGCCGCGCTCTCCTCCGCCCACAGCAGCACGGCCCCGACGGAGTCGCCGTACTTCCGGGTGAGCTGGGTGAGCGCCGCCCGCCGCTCCTCGACCGCGGCCAGCCGCAGCGGATCGGCGTCCAGGTCGTCCGCGTACCCCGCCAGCTCCTGCGCCACGTCGGCCAGCAGGATGGAGATCTCCCCCATCCGGTCGGCGAGCGCGGCGAGCGCCGGGTCGTGCGACCGCACGGCCTCCAGGGCCCGGCCCGCGCCGGCCACCAGCGTGGTGGCGTCCACGGACTCCGGGTCCTCCGGGTTCCCGGCCAGCGCGGCGTGCGCGAGCGCGGCGGCGGAGGCCAGCGCCTCCGCGTGCCCGAGCCGCTCCGCCTCGGCGGCCAGCTCCGCGTCCTCACCGGCCAGCGGCGCCACGGCCTCGATCTCGCCGAGCCCGAAACGCAGCAGATCCGCCTCCTGGGCTCGCTCACGTGCCCGGGTGGTGATCTCCTCCAGCTCGGCGGTGACGGCGCGCAGCCGCCGGTACACCTCGCCGTAGGCGGCGAGCGGCACGGACACCGCCTCGCCCGCGTACCGGTCGAGCGCACCGCGCTGCCGGGCCGGCTTCAGCAGGCCCTGCTGGTCGGTCTGCCCGTGCACGGCGACGAGCTCGTCGGCGAGCTCCGCGAGCAGCCCCACCGGCACCGACCGCCCGCCGAGATGCGCCCGCGAGCGCCCCTCCGCCGAGACGGTACGGGTCACCAGCAGCGCGCCCTCGTCCAGCTCCGCCCCGGCCTCCTCGGCCCGCCGCGCGGCGGGCGCGCCGGGCGGCAGGGTGATTCGCCCCTCGACGACCGCCGAGCCCGCCCCGATCCGCACCAGGGCCGGGTCGGCCCGCCCGCCGAGCAGCAGCCCGAGACTCGTGACGACCATGGTCTTGCCCGCGCCGGTCTCACCCGTCACCGCGGTGAAGCCGGGCGACAGCTCGACCACCGCGTCGTCGATGACCCCGAGCGACCGTATCCGCATCTCCTCCAGCACGCCCCAGACCATACGAGGTTTCCGCACCGGGACGCGACATCACCCCCACCCCGGGGCGGTCAGTGCGGCGCGCCCCGCCACCCCGAGACCGGCAGCGCGAACTTCGCGACCAGCCGGTCCGTGAACGACGCGTGGTGGAGCCGGGCGAGCCGGACCGGGACGGCGCCGCGCCGGACCTCGACCCGGGCGCCGGAGGGCAGCTCGACGGTCCGCCGCCCGTCGCACCACAGCACCCCGTGCGGGGTGTGCGGCTCGACCTCGACGGCGAGGACCGAGTCGGGGGTGGTGACGAGCGGCTTCGCGAACAGCGCGTGCGCCCCGATCGGCACCATCAGCAGCGCCTCCACCTCGGGCCACACGACCGGACCGCCGGCCGAGAAGGCGTATGCGGTCGAACCGGTCGGCGTCGCGCAGATCACCCCGTCGCAGCCGAAGCCGGTGACGGGCCGCCCGTCGATCGCGAGGACGACCTCCAGCATCCGCTCCGGGGACACCTTCTGCACGGCGGCCTCGTTGAGCGCCCAGTCGCGGTGCAGGGTGTCGCCGTTCTGGAAGACGGCGACGTCGAGGGTCATCCGCTCCTCGACCTCGTACGCCCGGGTGACGACCCGGTCGACGACCTTGTCGAGGTCGTCCCGCTCGGCCTCGGCGAGGAAGCCGACGCGCCCGAGGTTGACGCCGAGCATCGGCACGCCGGAGGCGCGGGAGAACTCGGCACCGCGCAGCAGCGTCCCGTCACCGCCGAGGACGATGATCAGTTCGCAGCCGTCCAGCGCCTCCGGGCAGTCGTCCGGGATCTTCTCCACGGACGGCGGCAGCGGCAGGTCGGCCGCCTCCGCCTCCAGGACCCGGACGCCGATGCCGCTGCGCAGCAGCCCCAGGACGACGAGTTCGGCGCTGCGCACGGCGGCCGGCCGGCCGGTGTGCGCGAGCAGGAAGACGGTGCGTGGTGCCTGTGGTGCCGCTGTGTCTGTCAACGAGGTCCCTCCGCCACGGCGCGGTCGACGTCCGCCGGATCGAGCGCGGGCGCACCCGCCCGCAGCCACAGAAAGTACTCGACGTTCCCGGACGGCCCGGGCAGCGGGCTGGCGGTGACGCCGGCCACCCCGAGCCCCAGCCCGGCCGCCTGCCGGGCGACGTTCTTCACGGCGTCGGCGCGGAGTTCGGTGCTGCGGACGACGCCGCCGGAGCCGAGCCGCTCCTTGCCCACCTCGAACTGCGGCTTGACCATCAGCACGAGGTCGGCGTCCGGGGCGGTGCAGCCGACCAGCGCGGGCAGCACCAGGCCGAGCGGGATGAAGGAGAGGTCGCCGACGACGAGGTCGACGGGGGTGCCGTCGATCGCGTCGAGCGTCAGCTCGCGCACGTTGGTGCGGTCCTTGACGGTGACCCGGGCGTCGCTCTGGAGCGACCAGGCGAGCTGCCCGTAGCCGACGTCGACGGCGACGACGTGCCCGGCGCCGGCCCGCAGCAGCACATCGGTGAAGCCGCCGGTGGAGGCCCCGGCGTCGAGCGCCCGGCGGCCCTCGACCTTCAGCCCGCGCGGGACGAAGGCGGCGAGCGCGCCGGCGAGCTTGTGGCCGCCGCGCGAGACGTAGTCGGGGTCGGAGTCGTCCTGGGAGACGACGATCGCCGCGGCGGTCTCGACCTGGGTGGCGGGCTTGGTGGCGACGGTCTTGCCGACGGTCACCCGGCCCGCGGCGATCAGCTGGCTGGCGTGCTCGCGCGAGCGGGCGAGTCTGCGCCGGACCAGCTCGGCGTCGAGGCGGCGGCGTGCCACTCCTGCCACGGTGGGTTCAGCTCCTGGGGTCGTGCGGACGGGGTGCGGGGGCCGGGTGCGCGTCGAGCGAGGTCAGCTCGGCGCGCAGGCCCCGGTGTACATCCTCGTACACCGCGAGGTGTCCGTCCGCCGGGAGGTGGTCGGCCTCGCCCAGCCGCTCGACGAGCGCGTCGACGGCCGGCAGCCCGGTGGGTTCCCGCTCGACCCCCAGGGGGGCGGCGGTCGCGGGCCCGGCCTCCAGATCCGTACCGGTGTCCGTACCGGTGTCCGTCATCGCTTCGTCCATGCCCCGACGCTACCGCGAAGCCCTGGGGTACGGTCGACGGCGATGGCGACGATCACGGAGTGCCGCGGCGCACTCGACAAGCTGGCGGAGAACCTCGCGGGGGCGGACGGCTCGGTCCGGGGCGCGGCGGCGCTCGACCGCACCCTGAGCTGCCACCTCACGGACCTCGACACGACCTTCACCGGCCGGCTCACCGGCGGCCGGATGGTCGTGGAGTCGACGGTGGACGGCCCGCCGCCGCACAAGGCGCAGATCCGGCTGGCGATGACCGGCGACGACCTGGTCGCGATGGTGGACGGCGGGCTGAACTTCGCGAAGGCGTGGGCCTCCGGCCGGGTCAGGCTGGAGGCCGGCTTCCGCGACCTGCTGCGGCTCCGCTCACTTCTGTAGGGCGGGCTTCTGCGGGGCGGGCGCCTCCGGAGCGGATTCCCGCCCGGCCTCCTCCGCGCCCTCCTGCCCGGCCTTCCCCGCGGTCTTCTCCGCGGCCTTCTCCGGGGTCTCCTGCGCGGGCACGGACCGCCGGCCCGCCCGCGCCTGCCGCCCGGCCGGGACGACCAGCGGGGTGCCGGTCTCCGGGTCCTCGATGACCTGGCAGCGCAGCCCGAAGACCCGCTCGACCAGCTCGGCCGTGACCACCTCCGACGGCGGCCCCTCGGCGACGACTTCGCCGCCGCGCACCGCGATGAGGTGGGTGGCGTACCGGGCCGCGTGGTTGAGGTCGTGCAGCACGGCGACGAGCGTCCGGCCCTGCGTCTCGTGCAGCTCGGCGCAGAGGTCGAGCACGTCGATCTGGTGCTGGATGTCGAGGTACGTGGTCGGCTCGTCGAGCAGCAGCAGCGGGGTCTGCTGAGCCAGGGCCATGGCGATCCACACCCGCTGGCGCTGGCCGCCGGAGAGCTCGTCCACGAACCGGTCGGCGAGTTCGGCGACGCCGGTGGACTCCATCGACTCCTGGACGATCCGCTCGTCCTCGGGCGACCACTGCCGCAGCAGCCCCTGGTGCGGGTAGCGGCCCCGGGCGACCAGGTCGGCGACGGTGATGCCGTCGGGCGCGATGGACGACTGCGGCAGCAGACCGAGGGTCCGGGCGACCTTCTTCGCCGGCAGCGAGTGGATCGACTGCCCGTCGAGCAGCACCCGGCCCTGGGCCGGCTTCAGCATCCGGGACAGGGCGCGCAGCAGCGTGGACTTGCCGCACGCGTTGGGCCCGACGATGACGGTGAAGGAGTGGTCGGGGATCTCGACGGACAGGTCGCGGGCGATGACCCGCTGCTCGTACGCGAGGGTGACCGACTCGGCCCCGAGGCGCTGCTGCTGCCGACCGCTCATGGGCGTGCTCCTGTTGTCCTGGTCCATGGTGCTCTCGTTGGTGGTCATATCCGGCCCGCCTTGCGCTCGCTGACGAGCAGCCAGAGCAGGTAGCAGCCGCCGAGGATGCCGGTGATGACGCCGACGGGCAGCTGGCGCTCGCCGAAGGCGTGGCCGGCGATCCAGTCGGCGCTCAGCAGCAGCGCGGAGCCCATGACGGCGGACACCGCCAGGTTGGGGCCGGGCGCGCGGGTGAGGCGGCGGGCCAGCTGCGGGGCGCTGAGGGAGACGAAGACGATGGGCCCGGCCGCCGAGGTGGCGACGGCGACGAGCAGCACCGCGGAGGCCATCAGGACGATCCGGGTGCGCTCGACCTTCACCCCGAGCGCGTACGCGGCGTCGTCGCCCATCTCCAGCATCCGCAGCGCCCGGCCGTGGCCGAGGACCAGCGGCACGAGCACGCAGCAGACGGCGAGCAGCGGCCAGAACTGGGTCCAGTCGCGTCCCTCGAGGGAGCCGGTCATCCAGACGGTGGCGCGGGTCGCGTCGACCAGGCTGGCCTTGGTGATGAGGTAGTGGATGACGGAGGTCAGCATGGCGGCGGCGCCGATGCCGACGAGCACGAGCCGGTAGCCGTGCACCCCGCGCTTCCAGGCCAGCAGGTAGATCGCCGCGCCGGTGAGGACGCCGCCGACGACGGCACCGAGGGCGGTGGCGACGGCGCTGCCCTGGAAGAGGACGATGACGGTGAGCGCGCCGACGGTGGCGCCCTGGCCGAAGCCGATGACGTCGGGGCTGCCGAGCGGGTTGCGGGAGATCGACTGGAAGACCGCCCCGCCGAGGGCGAGCGCGGCGCCGACCAGGGTGGCGACGAGGACCCGCGGCAGCCGCAGCTCCATGAGCGCGAACTCCTGGACGGCCGTCCCCTGGCCGAGGAGGGTGTCGAGGACCTCGGACGGCGTCATCGGGAAGTCGCCGGTGCAGACGAGGACGGTGCCGACGCCGAGGGTCAGCAGGATCAGCCCGAGGCCGACGAACGCGGCCCGCGGCGCGTACCGCAGGGACAGCCCGCCGCCGGTCCGCAGGGTCTTGGTGGTCACAGCTGGGCCATCCTCTTGCGGCGTACGAGTCGGATGAAGACGGGCCCGCCGACGAGGGCCGTCACGATGCCGACCTGGAGTTCGGCGGGCCGGACGACGACCCGGCCCAGGACGTCGGAGCCGAGCAGCAGCACCGGCGCGAGGACGGCCGCGTACGGCAGGATCCACCGCATGTCCGGGCCGGTGATCGCGCGGACCATGTACGGCACCATCAGGCCGAGGAAGACGATCGGGCCGCAGGCGGCGGTCGCGGCCCCGCACATCAGGGTGACGGCCACCATGGCGAGGATCCGGGTCCGGTTGATGCTGACGCCCAGCGCCCGGGCCGAGTCGTCACCCATCTCCATGGCGTTGAGCGGCCGGGCGATCGCCAGCGCCAGCACGGCGCCGACGAGGATGAACGGCGCGACCCGGCCGACGGTCTCCATGTCCGCCGAGGCCAGCGAACCGACCGTCCAGAAGCGGAGCCGGTCGAGGGCGGCGGCGTCGAGCAGCTGCACGGCGTTGACGTAGCCGTACAGGGCGGCGGTGGCGGCCGTGCCGGCGAGCGCGAGCCGCACCGGGGTGGCGCTGCGGCTGCCGCCGAGCGCGTACACGACGACGGAGACGACGGCGGCGCCGACGAAGGCGAACCACACGTAGTCGCGGACATCGGTGACGCCGAGGAAGGTGATGGCCGACACCACGGCGGCGGCGGCACCGGCGTTGACGCCGAGCAGTCCCGGCTCCGCCAGCGGGTTGCGGGTCAGCCCCTGCATCACCGCGCCGGCCAGACCGAGCGCCAGGCCGACGAGCAGCCCCAGCAGGGTGCGCGGCACCCGCACGTCGTGGATGACGACGTCGTTGCCGACGCCGCTGTTCTGGAACAGCCCGTGCCACACGTCGCCGATCGGCACCGGCTTGGCGCCGATCATGACGCTGAGGACACAGACAAGCAGCAGGACGCCGACCGCCACGAGCAGCCCGAAGGCGCGCACGGAGTTCCGGCGCTTCGGCGACTGCCCGGGACCTGTCGGCTCCGCGCTCGTACGGGAGGGACTCTCGACCAACACGGAGTTAGGTTAGCCTACCCAACATTGATCTAGGAGGCCCCGGCCCTCCCCAATCCCACCGGCCCTTCCGACGACTACGACAACCCGAGCCGCGCCAGCGCCTTCCCCGCGTCGAGCGTGCACGCCCCCGCACCGGCCCACGTCCACGCCGCCCCGCACAGCGCCCGCAACCCGTCCACGACGTCGGCGCCCTCCGCACCGTCGAGGACGAGCGCGCCCCCGGCGGCCGAGGCCCGCCACCCGCCGCACCGGAACCCGCCGTCGCCGTCCGCCTCCACCTCCGGCTGCCCCGTCAGCAGCCCCCGCAGATCGGCCGCCACGTACGTCGGCCGGTGCTCGGGCACCGCCGCGAGCAGCGCCGCCCCGTCGGTGACCCCGGTCAGCACCAGCAGCGAGTCCACCCCGCCGTTGAACGCGCCCTCGATGTCCGTGTCCAGCCGGTCCCCGACGACCAGCGGCCGCTCGGCCCCGGTCCGCAGCACGGTCTCCCGGTGCATCGGCGGCTGCGGCTTCCCCGCCACCTTCGGCTCGAACCGCCGACCGGTCGCGATCCGCACGACCTCGACGGCGGCCCCGTTCCCCGGCCCGATCCCCCGCGCCCCGGGAATCGTCAGATCGGTGTTGGACGCGTACCACGGCACCCGCCGCCCGACCGCGTACGCCGCCTCCGCGAACCGCCCCCACGCCATGTCCGGACCGCCGTACCCCTGGACGACCGCGACCGGCTCGTCGTCCGCCGACTCTACGGGCACCAGCCCCCGCTCGCGCAGCGCCACCCGCAGCCCCTCACCGCCGACGACGAGCACCCGGGACCCCTCCGGCACGTCCTCGGCCACCAGCCGGGCCACCGCCTGCGCCGACGTGACGACGTCCCCGGGAGCCGCCGGCACACCCAGCTCGGTCAGGTGCGCGGCGACCGCGTCCGGCGTCCGCAGCGCGTTGTTCGTCACGTACGCCAGCCGCATCCCGCCGTCCCGGGCCGCGCCCAGCGCCTCCACCGCGTACGGGATCGCCGCCCCGCCCGCGAAGTACACGACCCCGTCGAGGTCGAGCAGCGCCGTGTCGTACGCCGCGCTCAGCGCGACCGCGCTGCCGCCGGGCCGGCTCCGTCCCGTCCGCCGCTCCTGGCCGTCTCCCGCCATGACCACCCGCTCCTCACTCGTCACCTGGGCATCCCCCGCTCCCCCGATCATCGCTCATCGCCACCGCGCGCCTACCATGACGAGATGAACTCCTCAGGTCACGCGGCCAGCGACGTCCGCGACGACACCGGCGGGCTGCGCCTGCACCCGTTCCGCGGCATCCGGTACGTCCCCGAGCGGGTCGGCAGCCTCGCGGCCGTCATGTCCCCGCCCTACGACGTCGTCGTCCGACCTGACGGACTGCTGCACCTGGAGTCGGCGGACCCGCACAACATCGTCCGGCTGATCCTCCCCCAGGCCGTCTCGGCCGGCACCCGCCACCGCAAGGCGGCGGTGACGCTGGACCGCTGGCTGTCCGACGGCGTCCTCGCCCCCGACCCGAGCCCCGCGCTGTACGTGTACGAGCAGCAGGGCGACGGCATCCTGCAGCGCGGCATCATCGGCGCCCTCGAACTGACCACGCCCGACGAGGGCGTCGTCCTCCCGCACGAGGACGTCATGCCGCACGTCGTCGAGGACCGGGCCGCCCTGATGCGCTCGACGGCCGCCAACCTGGATCCGCTGCTGCTGACGTACCCGGGCACGGGCGACGGCGCCGACGAGGTGGTACGGCGGACGATCCTGCGCGAGCCGCTGCTGGCGACGACCACCGAGGACGGCTTCCGGCACCGCCTGTGGGCCGTCACGGACCCGGCCGAGCAGGCGGCGATCACGACCGAGCTCGCCCGCCACCAGGCCCTCATCGCCGACGGGCACCACCGCTGGGCGACGTATCTGCGGCTCCGCGACGAGCGTCCCGCGCCGGGCCCCTGGAACCAGGGCCTGGTGCTGCTCATCGACACCGTCCGCTATCCGCTGCGGGTCCGCGCGATCCACCGGCTGCTGAGCCGGCTCCCCCTGGCGGACGCCCTGGACGCCGTCGGCGACTCCTTCCGGGTCCGCCGCGTCGAGCGCCCCCTGCCGGAGGCCCTGGAGGCCCTGGCGGAGGCCGCCGCCGAGGGCAACGCCTTCCTGCTGGCCGGCGACGGCGGCTTCCACCTCCTGGACCGCCCGGACCCGGCCCTGCTGGCTCGCGCGGTCCCGGCCGACCGCCCGGAGGCGTGGCGGACCCTGGACGCGACGGTCCTGCACGCGGCGCTCCTGGAACACGTCTGGCGCGTCCCGGACTCCCCCGAGGACATCGCCTACATCCACGACACGGCGGCGGCCGTCGCTCAGGCCGAGCGCCGCGGCGGCACGGCGGTCCTGATGCACCCGGTCCGGGAGGAGGTCGTCCGCGACCTGGCCCGGCAGGGCGTCACGATGCCCCGCAAGTCGACGTCGTTCGGCCCGAAGCCGGCGACCGGCCTGGTCCTCCGCAGCCTGGCCCTGGACTGACCGGGACGGCGGCCGTACGAACGCCGAAGGGGCGGCACCCACCGGGTGCCGCCCCTTCGTCATCTCACGTCAGAGCGCCTCAGCGCTCGTCGCTCTCGTCGTCGACGTCGTCGGCGTCGAGGGCCTCGATGTCGTCCGCGTCCGCGGCCTCGTCCGCCGCGCGGCCGTCGACAGCGTCGCCGGCGTCGTGCTCGTCAGCCTCCTCAGCCTCGTCGTCGAAGGCGTCGACGAACTCGACCCCGTCCAGCTCGGCGAGCCGGTCGGAGGCGTCGGTGGCACCGTCCTTGTCGGCCTCCAGCGCCTTGGCGAACCACTCCCGGGCCTCCTGCTCCCGCCCGGCGGCGAGCAGGGCGTCGGCGTAGGCGTACCGCAGCCGCGCGGTCCACGGGTGGTTGGCGTGGGAGGCGAGCTCGGGGCTCTGCAGGGTCACGATGGCGGCGTCCAGCTGCCCCATGTCCCGGCGGGCACCGGCGGCGACGAGCCGCATCTCGACCTGCCCGGCCTTGTCGAGCTTCTGCACCTCGGGCTCGCCGGCCATGGCCAGCGCCCGCTCGGGCCGGCCGAGGCCGCGCTCGCAGTCGGCCATGACGGGCCACAGGTCCACGCCGCCGCTCATCCGCCGCGCGGCCCGGAACTCGGCCAGCGCCTCGGAGTACTTCTGGTTGGCGTACGCGGCGAAGCCGGCGGCCTCGCGGACGGCGGCGACGCGCGAGGCGAGCCGCAGGGCGACACGGGAGTAGCCGTACGCCTTCTCCGGGTCCTCGTCGATCAGCTGGGCGACCATCACGAGGTTGCGCGCGACGTCGTCGGCGAGCCCCTTGGGGAGGCTCATGAGCTCCTGGCGCACATCCGGGTCGATCTCCTCACCGGTGACCTCCGGCGGGATCGGCAGCCGCTTGATGGGCGCGCGGTCAGAACGGTCGCCCCGGTCGTCCCGGCGCCCGTACCCACCCCGGTCGTCCCGGCCCCGGTACCCGCCACGGTCGCCGCCGCGATCGTCCCGACCCCGGTAGCCACCGCCCCGGCTGTCGTCCCGCCGGAAGCCACCGCCCCGGTTGTCGTCCCGACGCTCGTCCCGGCGCTCGTCCCGACGGAACCCACCGCGATCACCACGGTCGTCCCGGCGGAAGCCACCGCCGCGCTGGTCGTCACGGCGCTCGTCACGCCGGTCGTCGCGCGGGAAGGAGGGACGGTCGTCCCGACGGAACGACGGCCGCTCATCGCGCCGCTCGTCACGCCGGAACCCACCACGGTCATCGCGACGGAAACCGCCGCCACCACCGCGCTGGTCACCGCCACGGTTGTCATCCCGACGGAACCCACCGCGATCACCGCGATCGTCCCGGCGGAAACCGCCACCACGCTGGTCGTCACGGCGCTCGTCACGCCGGTCGTCGCGCGGGAAGGAGGGACGATCGTCCCGACGGAACGACGGCCGCTCATCGCGCCGCTCGTCACGCCGGAACCCACCCCGGTCGTCACGACGGAAACCGCCGCCACCACCGCGCTGGTCGCCACCCCGGTTGTCATCCCGACGGAACCCACCGCGATCACCACGGTCGTCCCGGCGGAAGCCGCCACCGCCACCGCGCTGGTCGCCCCCGCGGTCGTCACGGCGGAAACCGCCGCCGCTACCGCGCTGGTCACCGCCGCGGTCGTCACGGCGGTAGCCGCCGCCGCGCTGGTCGCCCCCGCGGTCGTCGCGTCGGAAGCCACCCCCGCCGCCACGGTTGTCGTCACGGCGCGGCCCACGGAAGCCGCCCCGGTCGCCACCGGCACCGTCCCTGCGACGCGGCTCGCGCTCCGGACGGTCGTCGGGAGAGTTGGTGGACATCGGTGTGACTCCTGTCTTCGGGGTGCTGCAGTCATTCTCGCGCAGCCGGCACCCGGCCGCGCTTCGGCACATCGTCAAGCAAAAACAAAGGACCCCTGGTCCCAGCGTGAACGCTGGGACCAGGGGTCCTGAAGAATTGTTCGGCGGCGTCCTACTCTCCCACAGGGTCCCCCCTGCAGTACCATCGGCGCTGAAAGGCTTAGCTTCCGGGTTCGGAATGTAACCGGGC